>JBDHVO010000036.1:0-8796 GCA_039809675.1 Proteocatella sp. | reverse complement strand
ATTATATTTTATAATTTGAACAATTTCAATATCTACCATACTATTAATTAGTAAATAATAATTATTAATTTCTGAAATACAGACTTAAAAATAATAATCTGTATTTTAAATATGAACCGCTATGCTATATTTACCCCTTTTATACTGATATAAATTATATTTTTAATTATTTATATATTTTACTGGAAAATAAAATATTTACGATTCTGCAGCCCTTTCAATTGTTCACAAATTTATCAACATATCCACATTTTATTCTTGACAACTTTGTTTTTAAAAAATTTCCGAAAATTTTACACATATCCCAAAAATAAATTTATCAACATATCCACACCTGTGGATAAGTATGTGGACAAAAGTGCTTAACATCCACATTGCTTATCTTGTCTATATAAAAACAGGCTTATCAGGGAGTCTGCACCTTAGTTTATTCACATATACTTATACAGACCTTGTGCATAAATCAAAAAAATTTCTTCTTCAATAAAACAATCCACTTTAAAAATAAATTTATACAGTCCTTATTTTGTTGTAATCCACATAGGTTATTTGGTATAATGAATCTACTATTTTGTTATTCACAATGTGGATAAATCTGTATAACGGAGGATTTATGGACGCAATTACCCTTTGGAATAAGATTTTGGATATCCTGGAGACCAAAACTTCGTCTCAAATATTCAATGGCATCAAGAATAATGTTGAGCCAATCACCTTAAGAGATACCGAGCTTATTCTACTTACTGAGAACGCTTTTATCAAAGAAATTATCGAAAAAAGCCAGATCAACAATTTTATTGATGCCATAATGGCAGTACTTAATAAAAAAATAGACCTTATTGTAATAGAATCCCTTGATGAAATGACCCAGAGGGAAAGCAAGTCTAGCAGCAAGGCCCTTGTAAGGAGCAATCTAAACCCCAGATATACCTTTGAGAGCTTTGTTATCGGAAACAGCAACAGATTTGCCCATGCAGCCAGCGTGGCTGTTGCCGAATCGCCTGCAAGAGCTTACAATCCCTTGTTTTTGTATGGAGGAGTAGGTCTGGGTAAGACCCACCTTATGCATGCCATAGGCCACCAGATAAGCAAAAACAACCCGGATGCAAAAATTATTTATCTCTCTACAGAAACCTTTATGAATGAAATGATAAACTCAATCAAGGACGATACCAATGAAGCTTTCAGAAACAAATACAGAAATGTAGATGTTCTTCTTATTGACGATATCCAGTTTATTCAGGACAAGGAGAGCACCCAGGAGGAATTTTTCCATACCTTTAATGCCCTCCACAATGCCAACAAGCAGATTATTATATCCAGCGATCGGCCGCCCAAGGAAATTCCAACCCTTGAGGACAGACTAAGGTCAAGGTTTGAAATGGGCCTTATTACTGATATTCAGCCCCCTGATTACGAAACAAGAATTGCCATACTTAGAAAAAAATCCCAGGAGGACAATAAAAATGTCCCTGACGAGGTTATTGAATACGTGGCAAAAAACATCCATTCCAATATAAGGGAGCTAGAAGGAGCAATTACAAGGATTTCAGCCTATGCTGACCTTAATAAAAAACCCATAACCCTGTCATTGGCTAAGGATGCCCTCCATACCCTCCTTAGCGGCAGAGAGAAAAAGCAGATCAGCGTAGAGGATATAAAGGAAAAGGTAGCCCAGTACTATGGCATCGATGTAAATGAGCTTGGCCTCAAAAAAAGAACCAATGAAATAGCCTACCCAAGACAGGTGGCTATGTACCTGTGCAGGACTGTGATTCCAGATATTCCTTTGTCCACCGTGGGCAAGCATTTTGGCGGCAGAGACCATACAACCGTAATGCATGCTGAGAAAAAAATATCCAAGGAAATAAAACAGAACAGGGAAATAAAAGAAAGAATAGACCATATAATAAATGACCTTAAAAATAATTAAGTGCATATTTAAATTGCCTTATTTTTCAAGGATATTTATCCACAAAGGAATTTAATAGATTTTCTTTTATTTGTAGTTTATAGAAGCACTTATACACATATCCACCGCCCCTACTACTACTATTTATTATATTTTATATTTATTAGGAGAAAAAAATGAAATTTACCATATCTCAAAAAAGCTTCCAAGCAGCACTGAATATTGTCCAAAGAGGACTTTCTGGAAAGAATCTTATGGAGGTTTTAAAAGGAATTCATATAGAAGCTGTGGATAACACTCTTTTGATTACAACTAACAATCTGGAGCTTGGGATATTAACAAGGGTCCCGGCTAATGTAGAGGAGGATGGAAGGATTCTTGTTGAAGGAAAAATCCTTTTTGATATAATAAGAAAACTTCCGAACGAACTTATAAAATTTTCCGTTGGCAATGATAATCTTGTCCACATATCAACATCAAGGTCAAAGTTTAATATCGTTGCTATGATAAATGACAGATTTCCCTTACTGGACGAATACGATGAAAGTGACTACAAGATGGTTACGAGCAGCCTTTTTTCAGATATGATCAGAAAAACCCACTTTGCCGCCTCTACTGATGAGGCCAGGGGAGTGCTGACGGGGGAGCTTCTTGAAATAGATGAAAATTCCGTAACCATGGTAGCTATAGATGGCTTTCGTCTGGCAGTAAAAAAAATAAAGTCCAGCCTCAATCTTGAGCCTGGAAAGGCAGTTATCCCCAGGAATACCCTGATGGAGATTCTAAGACTATCTGAATCCTCTGAAAAAATAGGGATCCTTTTTGAGGAAAGGTCTGTTTCCTTCAAAATTGGAGATACTGTCCTAAATTCCAACCTCCTCGAGGGGGATTTTATAAATTACAGACAGATTGTACCCAAGGAATTTGTAACAAGGGTAAAGATAAATGTGACCGAGTTTAATGAAGCTCTTGAAAGGGCATCTGTAATTTCTAATAACAAGCTTGTTGTCCTTAATATTTCGGGAGACAGTATGAATTTAAGTTCAAAAAATTCTGAAATAGGTAATCTTGAGGAGAATATATCTGTTGAATTTGAGGGAAAGGACCTGGAGATTGCTTTTAACAGCAGGTACTTTACTGAGGCTCTGAGGTATTTTGATGATGAGTACATATATCTGAATTTTAATTCAAATGTAAGTCCCTGTGTGGCTGAGTCCGAATCAGATCCGGATTTCATCTACCTTCTTCTTCCTGTAAGAATCTAATAAAAAATGCCAGTCCGAAGGGGTTAAAAACTCCTTCGGCTTTTTATTGCCCTGATAAAGGCTATAGGTTCAAAAAACTGGTATTTTACTAGATTTTGTGATATAATCAAAGAGTGTTTTATGGCCTGTTTTTTGCTTTTTAGAAGGAGAAAAATATGATAATTTTTGAGCTTGAAGGAGATTTTATAAAGCTTGACCAGCTGCTTAAAGCGACAGCTGTAGCCAGTAGCGGGGGAGAGGCTAAAATACTTATTTATTCAGAGCTTATAAGGGTCAATGGTGTGACAGCCACAGAAAGAGGAAAAAAAATCAGAAGGGGCGATATAGTCCAGTATGAAGATCAAAAAATAGAGGTTGTATAGACAGTGGAGACCATATGCAGGTTATAAGCCTTGAACTCAACAGATTTAGAAACTATAAGCATGAAAAAATAATCTTTGATAAGGGCTGCAGTATTTTTTACGGCAACAACGGGGAGGGGAAGACAAATATCCTTGAAGCAGTCTATATGCTTTCTCTTGGGCGTTCGTTTCGCACAAGCAGGGACAGGGATATGATAAGCCTGGGCAGTGATACTGCTTATGTAAGGGCTCTTGTAGAAAGCTCCGGTCGTGAATATACAATTGAGTACAAGATAGACTCAAGGATGAAAAAGGCTATAAAGATTAACGGTCTGGCTATAGATAGGATTTCAGAGCTTTTGGGAATAATAAACCTTGTTGTTTTTTCACCTGAGGATCTGAGTCTTGTAAAGGATGGTCCCAAGGAAAGAAGAAGCTTTATAGACAGGGAGCTTTCCCAGCTTAGGCCCAGATACTACGGTCTTCTAAATGACTACTATAAAAATCTGACCCAAAGAAACATTCTTCTAAAAAACAAGGAAATAGACCCTGTCCTCCTTGATGTGTACGATGACCAGCTTTCTGGCCTAGGCATAGAGATTATAAAAATGCGTCAGGAGTTTACAGAAAAAATAAGCAGCCTGGCCTTTCAAAACCACTCTAAGATTTCTTCAGGCAAGGAGGAGCTCAGGATTTATTATGAAAAAAGCCTGATAGCCTCTGACAAGGAAGAATACTTTAATATTTTAAAGGAATACAGGGATAAGGATATCCAAAGAGGAACCACATCAAAGGGTATCCACAGGGATGATTTAAACATACAAATAAACGGAATTGACTTAAGGAGCTACGGATCTCAGGGGCAAAAGCGAAGTGCGGCTATTTCCTTAAAATTATCCGAAATACAGCTTATTTATGAAATAAGGGGGGAGTACCCCATTGTCCTCCTTGATGATATATTTTCCGAGCTGGATAGGGAAAGACAAGTTATGCTGATAGATTCCATAAAGCATACCCAGACCCTTGTAACTACGGCTGAGGATATAGATTTGCCCTTAAAAACGGCAAAATTCAAGGTTTCAGAGGGAAGCACGCTTAGATTATAATTAATAATTAGTTTTATAGATATGGAGAATTTATGTCAGAAAATATAAACTTAAATACAAAAGAGCCTGCAATTCCTGCAGACGAAAAAGTAAGCGGAGAGTACGGAGCTGAGCAGATACAGGTACTTGAAGGCCTTGAGCCCGTAAGAAAAAGACCGGGTATGTACATAGGCTCAACAGGGGCAAAGGGGCTTCACCACCTTGTGTACGAGGTGGTTGACAACGCCATAGACGAAGCCCTGGCAGGCTACTGTCATAATATTTATGTGGCTATTTTGGAGGATAACTCCATATATGTAACTGATGACGGCAGGGGAATCCCTGTTGAAATCCATCCAAAGACAGGTAAGGCAACTCTTGAGACAGTTCTTACTGTCCTTCACGCAGGGGGAAAATTCGGAGCCGGCGGCTACAAGGTATCAGGAGGCCTTCACGGAGTTGGGGTTTCTGTTGTTAATGCCCTTTCATCAAAATTTATTGCCACTGTAAAAAGAGATGGTAAAATCCACCAGATGGAATTTTCAAAGGGAATAGTAACAAAGGAAATTGAGATAATAGGAGACTCTGAAGAAACTGGTACCCTTATCCACTTTAAACCCGACGAGACTATATTTGATGAAACCATCTATAAGTACGAAACCTTGGAATACAGACTCAGAGAGCTGGCCTTTTTAAATAAGGGTATATCCATAACCCTTGAGGACAAAAGACCCGGTGAAGAAAAAACAAAAAAATTCTACTATACCGGAGGGCTTGTAGAGTATGTGCATTTTCTAAACAAAAGCAAGGAGCCTATCCATGATAATGTAATTTACTTTGAAAACAGGGTGGATTCAAATACAGTTGAAATAGCCCTCCAGTATACAGGGTCTTATGTAGAGAACATCTATTCCTACGCCAACAATATAAACACTATTGAAGGGGGGATGCACCTTACAGGCTTCAAAACAGCCCTTACAAGAGCCCTAAATGATTATGCAAAAAAAGCCAGATTTTTAAAGGATAATGACGAAAACCTTACAGGCGAGGATGTAAGAGAAGGCCTTACTGCTATAATTTCAGTAAAGCTGGAGGATCCCCAGTATGAGGGCCAGACCAAGACCAAGCTTGGAAACCCTCCAATCAGGCAGATAGTAGACTCCATAGTCTATGACAATATTGAGGCATTTCTTGAGGAAAACCCTCAAATTGCAAGAATTATAATTGACAAGTCCCTTACTGCCCAAAGAGCCAGGGAGGCTGCAAAAAAAGCCAGGGAGCTTACAAGAAGAAAGTCTGTCCTTGAATCTACCTCCTTGCCGGGCAAGCTGGCCGACTGCAGCGAGAAGGACCCTTCCAAATCAGAAATATATCTGGTGGAGGGAGATTCGGCAGGAGGATCTGCCAAGGATGGAAGAGATAGAAAAACCCAGGCCATCCTCCCTCTCAAGGGTAAAATTCTAAACGTTGAAAAATCAAGGCTGGATAAGATTTTGTCATCAGAGGAAATAAGAAACATGATAACAGCCTTTGGCTGCGGTCTTGGAGATGAATTTGATGAAGATAAGCTCAGATACCACAAAATAGTTATAATGACTGATGCTGACGTGGACGGTGCCCATATAAGGACCCTGCTTCTGACCTTTTTCTTTAGATATATGAGGCCCCTTATCGAGCAGGGCTATGTCTATATTGCCCAGCCCCCTCTTTATTCAGTAAAGAAGGGCCAAAGAATAAAATACGCCTACAACGAGACCCAGCTAAACCAGCTCCTCGAAGAATTCGGCAGGTCTACAAACCCTATAATCCAAAGATACAAGGGACTTGGAGAGATGAATGCCGAGCAGCTGTGGGAGACAACAATGAATCCTGATAACAGGACCCTCTTAAAGGTGACCATAGAGGATATGGCAGCCAGTGACGAAACGTTTGAAATGCTTATGGGAGACAGGGTTGAGCCAAGGCGTGACTTTATAAATGAAAACGCCCAGTATGTAAAAAACCTTGATATATAAAGGGGTAGATAATGGAAAATGAAATAAGAGACAATATAATAGATGTTGAAATAAAAGATGAGATGGAAACCTCCTATATAAGCTATGCCATGAGCGTTATAGTAGGAAGGGCTCTGCCAGATGTAAGGGATGGCCTTAAGCCCGTTCACAGGCGGATTCTCTATGCCATGGGAGAGCAGGGTCTTACTCCTGACAAATCCTACAGAAAATCGGCTACCGTAGTAGGAGAAGTAATGGGTCATTACCACCCCCACGGCGACTCTGCCATATATGATACCATGGTAAAAATGGCCCAAAAATTTGCCATAAGATACCCCCTTATAGACGGTCAGGGTAACTACGGAACAATAGACGGCGACTCTGCAGCTGCTATGCGTTATACAGAGGCAAGAATGACCTCTTTGGCCCTTGAAATGCTGAGAGATTTAAAAAAAGACACAGTAAATATGATGCCAAACTTTGACGAAAAGCTGGAGGAGCCTACTGTTTTGCCTGCCAGGTACCCAAACCTTCTTGTAAATGGGTCCAACGGTATAGCAGTTGGAATGGCAACGTCCATTCCTCCCCACAATTTAGGAGAGGTCATTGATGCTGTTGTAGAGCTTATAGACAATGAAGAAGCAAGTGTTGAAGACCTTATGAAGCATATTGAGGGGCCTGATTTTCCAACAGGAGCCTATATTATGGGAAGATCAGGAATAAACCAGGCCTACAGAACAGGCAGGGGGAGGGTAATCCAAAGAGCCAAGGCAGAAATCGAGGAAATCCACGGGGGCAAAAACCGTATAGTAATAAGCGAAATCCCCTACCAGGTAAACAAGGCCAGAATGGTAGAAAGAATAGCTGAGCTTGTAAAGGACAAAAAGGTAGAGGGTATAACAGACCTTAGGGATGAGTCTAACAGAAACGGGATCAGGGTAGTAATAGAAACAAAAAAGGACGTAAATGCAAATATAGTCCTTAACAACCTCTATAAGTACTCCCAGCTCCAGCAGTCCTACTCTATCCTTATGCTGGCCATAGTAAATGGAGTCCCAAAGGTAATGGGGCTTATGGAGATTCTAAGGGAATACCTCAAGCACCAGGAGGATGTTGTAACAAGAAGAACAAGGTTTGACCTGAAAAAAGCCCAGGACAGGATCCATATTCTGGAGGGCCTCCTTAAGGCCATAGACAATATAGATGAGGTTATAGCAATTATACGCTCTGCCTATGACGATGCCCAGGAAAAGCTGATAGAGAGATTTGATTTTTCTGTAATCCAGGCCCAGGCCATTCTTGATATGAGGATGAGGAGGCTTCAGGGACTTGAAAGAGAAAAGCTTGAAGCTGAAAGTGCAGACCTGCTTGAAAAAATCAACTACTACACAAGTATCCTAAATGACAGGCAAAAGCTCTTATCTGTAATCAGGGAGGAAATCCTTGAAATAAGGAATAAATACTCTGATAAAAGAAGGACAGAAATTCTTGAATCAGAGGAAGACCTTGAAGATATTGATATGATAGAGGATGAGGAGGTTGCCATCACCCTTACTCAAAACGGCTATATCAAGCGTATGCCTATCGACACCTATAAGGCTCAAAGACGAGGAGGAAAGGGGGTATCCTCTATAACAACCAGGGAGGAGGATGTGGTAACTCATATTCTCACAACCTCGAACCATGCCAAGGCAGTATTTTTGACAAGCCAAGGCAGGATGTACCGTATGCCGGTATATAGGATTCCCCAGTCTTCAAGGACAGCCAAGGGAACAAATATAATAAATCTTATTCCCCTGGAGCCAGGTGAGAGAATAACAACCCTTTTGTCTGTGAAAAACAATGAAAGCCATGAAAATCTTGTAATGTGCACAAAGCAGGGAATGATAAAAAAGACAGAGCTTGCAGAATTTAGAAGAAGCAACAGAAATGGCCTTATAGCTGTGAGCCTCAAGGAGGATGATGAGCTAATAAGCTCTGCAATAACAAGCGGAGACGACCAGCTTATAGCAGTAAGCAGATCAGGAAAAGCAATTCTCTTTAGGGAGGAGGATGTAAGACAAACAGGAAGATCCTCCATGGGAGTAAGAATGATGAGGCTTACTGATGACGATGAAATAATCTCCATGGATATAGTAAAGGATGGAGGAGACCTCCTTGTTATATCTGAAAACGGCTATGGAAAGAAGACCTCTGTCG
>JBDHVO010000035.1:0-8970 GCA_039809675.1 Proteocatella sp. | reverse complement strand
AACAGAGTTTTCTGTTACGGAATACGTGGTTGTCAATGCTGGGACTTCCCTGGCAGACCAATTGGAGATAGTAAATATAAAGAATCCCCCAAGGGTAAACCCTGACCAGGATTTTAGTCTTACCTTCTCAGTAAAAAACGGCTCAGGCCAAGAGGCTAAAAATGTTAAGGTAACAGTAGAGCCTACATCCCCTCTTGTAAATAAAACAAAGAACATCTTTGTTGTAAACCTGGCCCCGGGAGAGATAAAAGCCTTTGACGTTCAGATGTTTGTCCCAAAATCAGCATCAGATAGCCAGGCCCAGAATTACCCTATAAAAATAACAGCAGAAACCTCAGGCAAGGATGCATCGAGCATATCCCAGTATTCTGGAGTTTTTGTAAATACATCAACAGATAAGACAGTGCCCCAGATAATTATTGAAAATTACACATATGGCGGAGCTTCAGCAGTTGCCAATGAGGTCTTTCCTCTAAGCCTGACCCTGAAAAATACTAACTCCAGCCAGACTCTAAAAAATATAAAGGTATCCATAAATGCAGATGAGGGAGTATTTATCCCCCACAATGCCAGTAATTCTTTTTATATTCCTTCTATAGCCCCAAACGGGTCTATGGTTAAAACTATTGAAATGATGACTATTCCTGAGGCTCCTGAAAAAACCATGGGGATAAATGTTGACATGACCTATGAGGATGATAAGGGCAACCAGATTTCTGTAAAGGATGTAATTTCAGTGCCTGTAGTCCAGCAAAGGAGGCTGGAGGTAGATGACGTTGTGCCTGCAGAGGAGCTTTTTGTTGGCCAGCAGGCAAACATATCAGTCCAGTATTACAACCTGGGCAAGTCCACCCTCAACAACCTTATAATTTCAGCAGAGGGAGATTTTGATTTTCCCCAGTCCTCCAAGATCTTTGTAGGCAAGATGGAGCCGGGTAAGAGTGATTACTATGATCTGGCTATAGTGCCTACCCATACAGGAGAGGCTGACGGTAAGCTTATATTTAGCTTTGAAGATTCCAGTGGCAAGGAGATTGTAATTGAAAAACCCTTCCGTATTACTGCAGGCGAAATGCCTCCTATGGAGCCAACAGACGAGCTTCCTCCAGAGGAGCCTGGTCTTACAAAGCTGCAAAAGGCTGGTATAGGAGCCGGTCTGGCAGCTGGAGCCATCGCTCTCTTCATCTATAAGCGAAGAAAGAAAAAGCAAAGAGATATACTTGAAATTGACACTGAAGAATAGGCAGGTGACCTATGAACTTTCATGATCTGCTCTTGATGGGATTAAAAAACCTTCTGAGGCGAAAAACCAGGAGCATACTCGCTATAACGGGAGTAATAATAGGAACAGCTGCTATAACTGTAATGATGTCCCTTGGAATCGGCCTTAGTATATCCTTTGAGGAACAGGTCAAATCCTGGGGCAACCTCCATGTTATAAATATTTACCAGGGTGGCCGGATGGAAGTCCCGGGCCAACCTGTAAAAGAGGCTAAGATAACCGACAAAACTATTTCGGATATGGAAAAAATCCCCCATCTTACGGCAGTAACCCCTATAGAAACTGATTATATAAAGCTTCAAATAGGCAAGTTTATAAACTCTGTCCAGATAATGGGGGTAAGGCCTGAGGTCTTTGAAAAATTTGGTCTTGCGGTAGAGGGTGGAAGGCTCTTAAATCAATCTGATAAGATGGGGATTGTATTTGGGAAAAATGCCGCCAAATGGTTTTATAATCCAAATTCTACCAATTACAATGTTGACCCCGAAAAACTACCGGTTGAAGTAGTGGGAGCAAGAATAAAAGCCAGTTTTGACATGGGTCTGGGGGAAAGACACAGAGAGCCTGTTGAAATGAATGGCAAGGTCATTAATTATACTGTCTATGACATGAAGGGGGTAGGCCTGCTTGCCAGCGAAAACGATGAAACCTCCTATTCTGTAATAATGAACATAAAGAATGTCCAGGAATTAAAAGCCCAAAGAGCAAAGGACGAAGGCTCCTATGCTCCCAAGAAAAAAGAATATGACCAGGCCCAGGTTTATGTTGAAGAAACATCAAAGGTTAAGGAGGTTTCAAAAGCATTAAAGGATGAAGGCTACCAGACATATTCCATGATTGATATACTGGACCAGATGCAAAATCAGGCTAGGATTATCCAGGCAGTCCTGGGTGGAATAGGGGCAATTTCCCTTCTTGTTGCAGCCCTTGGCATTACCAACACTATGGTGATGTCCATCTATGAAAGAACCAAGGAAATTGGCATAATGAAGGTCATTGGAGCTGACATAAGGGATATTCGCAGGCTCTTTCTTCTAGAAGCTGCAGCCATAGGTTTTTTTGGGGGCCTTATAGGTATTGGTATAAGCTATGCCCTTTCTGCGGCAGGCAACCTCTTTTTGGGAGAGATTTTTATGCAGAGCATGGGAGGCATGGAAGGGGCAAAAATCTCCATCATCCCCTGGTATCTCTCTCTAGGGTCTATGGGATTTTCAACAGCTATAGGGATTCTTGCCGGTTATATACCAGCCAACAGAGCCATGAAGCTGTCAGCCCTTGAAAGCCTTAGAAATGAGTAAAGCCGATAAAACCTATAATGATTAAAGAAATATATAAAAAAGCTTTACTTTTATAAAGACCTGGTGTAGAATGTAGCTATAAACAATTAAATATTGTCTTCGGGGCAGGGTGAAATTCCCGACCGGTGGTAAAGTCCACGAGCCGTTATGGCTGAACCTGTGCAATTCAGGTACCGACAGTAAAGTCTGGATGAGAGGAGATAGCAAAAAGACCTTTTGGTTTGTTTGCATACTTTTGATATTTCAAGCCCCGATTTATTCGGGGCTTTTTTATTATCGAAGACAATCAAACAGAAAAGGAGAAAAAAATGGAAGCAAAATTAAAGACAAGTAATGGGTCAGGTGCTCTGGGAGGAGCTGATGCTATGGATCAAAACAAATTATCAAAGGATGGTCTGAAAAATCCTGTAAAATCTACTAGAACACAAAAGACCGCTGTAATAACAAAAACATCTATCCTGGGAGCGATAGCCTTTATTCTGATGGCCTTTGATTTCCCTCTGCCTATGTTCCCTGCTTTTTTGAAGATAGATTTTAGTGAGATACCGGCTCTAATAGGGACCTTTGCCTTGGGACCTGCAGCAGGAGTGTCCATAGAGCTTATAAAAAATATCCTCCACCTTATAACAAAGTCCCAGACAGGGGGAGTGGGAGAGCTGGGTAACTTTATTGTAGGAGCCTCCTTTGTATGGACAGCCGGCCATATTTATAAGCACAGAAAAACAAAGGCCGCTGCCCTTGCTGGGTGTGCTGCTGGAACCCTTGCTATGACAGTAATTGCCTATATATTTAATGTCTATATCCTGATACCTTTTTATGCCAATATAATGCCAATAGATGCGATTATTTCTATGGGAAGCGTTATAACAACCAAGATCCATGATATACCTTCGCTTGTGCTTTATGGAGTAACTCCCTTTAATATCTTTAAGGGTGCCCTTATTTCCCTTATAACCATGCTGGTATACAAAAGAATAAAGCCTCTTTTGAAGGTAAAATAAAGAGGAGCTGTAAGACCAAAAAATTAGTATTATCCTCCGGCTACAATCTTATTACAAAGATTGTAGCCGGGGGATTTTTTGTCTATATTTTGTAGCAGGCAGGCCAGAGCAAAAGAGCAAACAAAAAAAGTCCTAGGAATAGGACTTTTAAATAATATGGTTATAAAGGGAAAACTTAAGCGTTTGCCAGCTCAAAGCCAAGGACCTCGCAGGCGTTTTTATCTTCATCCTGGGGTTCATTATGGGCTATTAGAGGCTCAGATACGAGAAGACAATTTGCAGCCTTGCAATCCTCTGCCCAGTCTCTCATCCACTCCCCGTCGCCCCAGTCATAGGACCCAAAGAGGGCAAGCTTTTTGCCGGCCAGCTTGGGCTTTATTTCTTCGTACATCGGTTCAAATTCTGAATCCTCAAGGACCTCAGCGCCCATGGCAGGACAGCCAAGTGCAATTGAATCAAAGTCATCTACCATGGCAGGCGTAAATTCGGATGCCTGAAACAAAGTAGCTTCAGCTCCTGCGGCTTTTGCTCCTTTTAATATGCTCTCTGCCATCATTTGTGTATTCCCTGTACCACTCCAGTATACTACTGCAAGCTTTGACATAATTATTTCCTTTCTATCGCAACTAGTTATCTATTGCTAACTCTATAATATCATCAGACTCTGGCTTAGTCAAGAGATTACAGAAACAAACCTGAGTATTTTGCTAAGAATTGCTGGGTAAACTGATAAATATAGATAAGCCAGGCAGTCTCCCAGGGTGAGGGAGACTTGAATATCAAAAAGGTGGACGTGGCGTCCACCTTTTTGATATTCATTTATATGGAGGTAAAAAAGCTTTATTTCCAGGCTGGAACATTTGCTCCATTTGAAGCTTCTTCTATAATTGCTGCTGTTTCATCTGTTTGGAAAACCTCAATTATTTTGTTGAAATCAGGATTATCCTTATTGTCCTGTCTTGCAGCTATGATATTTATATAAGGCTTGGAGGCTTCATTTATCTCCTCAAGGAAGATAGAATCTTTTTTAGGGAAAAGACCGGCGTCTGCTGCCATACCACCGTTTATTACAGATATATCGACATCATCAAGGGCTCTGGCTGTCTGAGCTGCGTCTAGCTCCTGGATTACGAGGTTCTTTTTATTCTCTGTTATATCATTTACAGTTGGAGACAGGCCAGCCGCCGGGTCAACTGTAATGAGGCCTGCTGACTGGAGAAGCAGGAGGGATCTTCCACCGTTGGTTGCATCGTTGGGAATTGCTACGGTTGCCTTGTCCTGCAGGGTGCTGATATCTGTAATTTTTTTGGAGTAGATTCCAAGAGGAGCACGGATTGTTTCACCTATTGGAGTAAGGTCAGTGCCCTTGTCTGCATTGTAGCTTTCAAGGAAGATGTAATGCTGAAAGGCATTAAGGTCAAGGTCCTTGGCTGCCAGGGCATCGTTTGGTGTATTGTAATCAGTAAATACAACTACATCAATGTTAACGCCCTCCTTTGCCAGTCTTTCTTTAACATCAAGCCAGTAGGTTTCTTCGTTTGTTCCAACAACGCCAACCTTGTAGACTTTATTTTCATCGCCTGCTGCTCCGCCTTCACCTTGGTCAGAGGCTTTGCTGCCACAGCCTGTAAGGGCTATTGTTGCCGCAAGGGCAAGAGTGAATAATTTTAGAGTTCTTTTCATGATTTTTCTCCTTTTATTTTTAAATTTTATTTATTATATCCTTTTGGATTTATAATACATACTTAGTTTTTTAGTGTTGTGCACTGGCTGGCTACCAAGGCAGTTTACATTCTGTTTCTAATGCCTTAGCAATCTTATGATTAAATCCGACAGCCACTGGACTATAAAGACTATGACAAGGATCAGTACAGTACATACAAGGGTTATATCAGTATTGAACCTGTTAAAGCCATAGGCTATGGCTACCTTGCCAAGGCCTCCCGCCCCAATGGCCCCTGCCATGGCAGTCAGACCAATCAGGCTTATGATGGTGACGGCACTGTTTCTGATAAGGCTTTCTCTGGCCTCAGGCAGGTAGACACTGCTAATTATATCCTTTGGGCCAAAGCCCATGGCCTGGGCAGCCTCGACAACTCCCTTGTCTACGCCTGAAAGGGCGTTTTGAACCTGCCTTGCGAAAAACGGAATTGTTGCTATGGAAAGGGGGACAATGGCGGCAGTGTTGCCTATGGTTGTCCCTGCAATCATCCGGGTCAGCTTGGCTACTATGGCAATCAGGATCACAAAGGGGATGGACCTGCCTATGTTGACGATTTTATCAAGGACTGAATACAGGCTCTTATTCTCCCTTATGCCTCCCTCCTCGCTTATACAAAGAAGGATTCCTATAATTATGCCAAAGACTGCTGATATGACAGCGGTAGCTCCTGTCATGTAGAGGGTAGCCCCCGTCTCAGTAACTATCATATCCTTTATTTTTATTGCATTTTCAAAATAACTCACTCTAATCCTCCTTTGGCACTACAGATGTATCTTCTGGCTTAAATTTTGATCTTTGCCACCTGCTCTTATCAATCACCTCAACCGCCACAGAGCTTTCATCAAGGTACTTGAGCGCCCTTGCTATATTCTCGCCTGAGCCAGAGAAGGCAACAACCAAAGAACCTATGGGGGTATCCTGGAGGATTTCTATACTGCCCGACAAGATATTGGTTACAACTGAAAATTGGTTGTTAAGAGTAGAGATAATTGGGAAGCTGGTGCTTTCTCCCAAATAGTTGATTCTGGCAAGGACATCATCCTCCTTAAGGTGGAGGAGGGACTTGTGGTTTAGAACCTTCTCAAGGGCTGAGTCTATTTGGGTTGCTGTGTTTATAAAGGACCTTGTCAGAGGTTTTTGAGGCTTTGAAAAAACTTCAACAATAGAGCCTCTTTCTATTATTGCTCCCTTTTCCATTACGGCCACCTTGGTGCAGATTTCTTTTACCACCTGCATTTCATGGGTAATGATAACTATGGTAAGGCCTAATTTTTGATTTAGGTCTTTGAGGAGCTTTAGGACCTCATCTGTTGTCTGGGGATCAAGGGCTGATGTTGCCTCATCACAGAGAAGGATATCAGGATCATTGGCCAGGGCTCTGGCTATGGCTACCCTTTGCTTTTGTCCTCCTGACAACTGGGAGGGGTAGGATTTTTCCTTGTCTCCTATACCCACAGTGTTGAGAAGATCCCTGACCTTTTTTGCCTTGTCTTCCTTGGTCAAGGTCGAGTGCTTGAGGGGAAAGGCCACATTATCAAAAACGTTCTTTGAGCTTAAAAGATTGAAGTGCTGAAAAATCATGCCGATTTTTTGCCTTCTTTTTCGTAGCTGGTCACTGCTAAAGCTGGTAATATCCTGACCATCTATAATAACCCTGCCTGATGTAGGCACCTGCAGAAGATTTATTGTTCTAATCAGGGTAGACTTGCCAGCCCCCGAAAATCCCACTATCCCGTAGATATCACCCTTGTCCACATCCAGGTTAACCTTATTGACAGCATGGACTCTTTTGCCCTTATCAAAAATTACGTCAATATCCTTTAGATTTATCATTTTTTCACTCCAAATTGATTTCTTACAACAAAAAACGCCCCTTAATCTTACGATTAAAGGGCGAAATATCCGCGTTACCACCTTTATTTATCAAAACATCACTATTTCGATCTTAGCCAGTACGGTCAATAGACTTATACTGCGTTGCTGTAACGGGCACACCCGGAAAGGCTTAACTATTCAGCCAGTCAGCTCCAAGACCATATTCACTACATCTTTCCCTTGTCTGCTTTCACCTGGTCAGACTCTCTGTAAAGGTAATCCATGTACCTACTCTTCTTTTCGTCGCTTTTGTTTTCTGTTTGATTTCTTGTTTATGATTATAGCCATGATAATTTGTCTTGTCAAGGCTTTTTTGAAAATATTTTTACTTGCTTTACTTTCTGCCTAGGCAGCAGTGAATTTTACATCCTCACCCTCAGAGGCAGCAACTATTACTGCACATGAGGCATCACCTATGATATTTACAGAGGTTCTGGCCATATCAAGAATACGGTCAATTCCTGCTACAAGGGCCAGACCCTCAAGCGGCAGGCCAACTGACTGAAGAACAAGGGTAAGCATTATAAGACCTGCTCCCGGTACCCCTGCTGTTCCAATAGAGCCAAGGGTAGCTGTAAGAACTATTATTCCCATTTGACTTATAGAAAGGTCAACTCCAAATACCTGGGCGATAAAGATAGCACATACTCCCTGATAAAGGGCTGTTCCGTCCATATTTATGGTCGCACCAAGGGGAAGGACAAAGGAGGCCACCTGCTCAGAAACGTTGAAATTCTCACGTACGTTTTTGATGGTCACCGGCAGGGTTCCTGCCGAGCTTGTAGTTGTAAAGGCTGTTACAGCTGCTGGGGCAATACCTTTGAAAAACTGAAGGGGGCTAACCTTGCTAAAGGTCTTTACAGCAGATGAATATACAATAAGGGCATGGAGGACACAGCCAATATAAACAGCGGTTATAACCTTGGCCAGTGGCATAAGCACATCAAGACCGTAGGATGCAGTAACAGGCACTATAAGGGCAAAAACTCCAAAAGGAGCAAATTCCATTACAAAGGCAGTAATTTTGTACATAATCTCAGCCGTTGAATCAAAAAAGTCTATGAAGGGCTTGGCTTTTTCTTTTGGGATAAGGGTAGCAGCTATTCCCATAAATAATGCAAATACAATAATTTGAAGTATATCTCCATTCACTATGGACTTCATTGGTGCTGACGGGATAAGGTTTAAGAAGGTATCAGCAAGGGAAGGCACCTCTGTAGCAGTTGCTTCAAGACCCGCAGGTATTTCAAGGCCAACGCCCGGGTTGATAATATTTGCCAGAACAAGGCCGATAGTAACAGCCACTCCTGTTGTCAGCATATAGTAGACCATGGTTTTACCACCGATCCTGCCAAGGGCCTTGGGGTCTCCTATGCTGGCAGCACCAACGACAAGGGATGAAAAAACAAGGGGCACTATAACCATTTTAATCATATTAAGGAACAGGGTTCCGAATGGCTTTATGTAGGTGTTGGCAATATCAGGATTTCCTTGCAGGGTAAGGCCGACTAGGGCCCCTCCGAATAGACCGATAAAAATTTTGGTCGTTAATGACATTTTTTTCTTCATAATCTCCTCCAGTTTCATTAAAATAAAGAGCAAAAATAAGCAGGACAATTTATTAAAAATTGCATTATAAAAAAGTAAGTATGGTTACCAAGTGGACAAATTAATAGATAATGTTTTGTCACAGCCTAGCGTTTTGAACACTTGTACTATTATACAATAAAAATTAAATAAGTAAATAGCTTTAGCTTAATTTTTTGAAAAAGAATTAATTATTGATTTTTT
>JBDHVO010000034.1:0-9095 GCA_039809675.1 Proteocatella sp. | reverse complement strand
ATCGTTTATGCACTGGGGTTTCCATCCGTGGGCAAATTACAGCATAATAGGCCTTGCTCTGGCATACTTTCAGTTTAGAAAGAATCAGCCGGGCCTTATTAGCAGTATTTTTGTACCTCTATTTGGAGAGGAAAGGGTTAAGGGACCTATAGGAAAGCTAATCGATATTTAGCTGTTTTTGCTACGGTAGCCGGTGTTGCAACATCGCTTGGGCTGGGAACGCTGCAGATAAACAGCGGACTCAAATATCTGTTTGGTGTGCCTGAAACGGTTACGGTGCAGGTAGTTATAATCATAGTAATAACAATCCTTTATATTTGGACTTCTGTAAGCGGAATTGATAAAGGAATAAAGCTCCTTGGCGACATAAATTTGCTTTTGGCCTTCGGACTTCTGGCTCTCACCATACTCATAGGACCCACCCTGAAGTTTATAAACTCATTTACCTATGGCTTTGGGCAGTATCTCAACAGTTTTATAGTGGACAGCCTTCACATAGAGGCCTTTGGCGACAACAGCTGGCTTAACGGCTGGACAATATTCTATTGGGCGTGGTGGATAGCCTGGGCTCCGTTTGTCGGCACATTTATTGCGAGAATTTCCAAAGGCAGAACCATAAGGGAATTTGTAGGAGGAGTAATAATCGCTCCTGCCATCGTATCCATGGTGTGGTTTGCAGCCTTTGGCTCTCTGGGTCTGAACCTTATGGACAAAATCGGGCTTGACGGTCTGGCCCTTGCTGCCGCAAATCCGTCTACGGCGCTCTTCCAGGTGTTTGCAAATTATCCTCTTGGAAAAATACTGTCGATGATTACAGTCGTGCTTCTCGGGACCTTCTTTATAACATCAGCAAACTCTGCAACATTTGTGCTGGGAATGTTCTCGTCTGGAGGAGATTTGAATCCCTCAAGCAAGAAACAGTTTATATGGGGAATTGTGCAGGCACTGTTCGCCACTGCCCTTCTGCTCTCAGGGGGCCTGCAGGCGTTACAGACAGCATCGGTGGCAGCTGCCTTCCCGTTTATATTCGTGATGCTGCTGGCGGCCTTATCGCTTATGAAGGCTCTAAGGTCTGAGGACGTGAACAAAAACAGCTAAAATCAGGTACGCCGGATATATATGAACACATAATGGCAGCCCCTTCGGTCAGAAAGTTAATTTTTAGGAGGAGGAATTATGGTAAGAATCTGGACAAGGCAGCACAAGGACAGCCTGGAGGAAATAAGGGACAAAGGCAGCTTCAGGGCAAAGGAGGAGTACATAATTCAGCAGTTTGGAGATATTGCCTGCCACTACATCGAGCTTTACAGGTGGTTCACAAGGGTCGCCGACCAAAGGGTTTCAAAGCCGCAAGGGGTAGAGTTCCCCATCTGGTGCGCAGTGGCAAAGGAGAGCATGTTTGTTCCTACTGAGGAAACTGTGGTATATGAGCTGGAAATGGACGAGTCTGAGATAATTTATTTTGACGGCAGGAAGTGGGACTTTGTACTGAATCACCACTATATTCCAAAGGATAAGAAAGATGAGCTGAAATATGAAAAGCATCTTGAAAAGCTGGATCTGATAGACGGTTACTCATTCTTTGAAGGAAAATACGCTAACTTTTACCCCCTTGAAAAAAGAAAGATTATTGATAGCTGGATAAGGATATTTGACATTGAGGATTATGATGTTTTTGGCGTCCAGGCGAATATCTGGGAAATAAGAAAGGATATGATAAAGGATATTTATTTTTGGCAATAGCGGGACTTGGATTATTAAAATAAGGACTTGCCCTCGAAAACTAAATTCGGGGCAAGTTTTTTTATACAAATTCTATTTTTCTATTCCAACCATCGGCCCTTCATTAGGTCTTTGATATCTCTTGTAAGGGGAATTAGGTCTCGCCTATTCACATAGGAAATATCAAATTTTCTATTGAGGGCAGCAAAGTGCTTGAGTCCAAAGGCTATCTTGTTAAGATAGGAGTAGACTCCTACAGCCCCCAAAGAAAAGTCATCAGCTTTCTTGCCATAAATATACCTAAGGTCTGCTAAGTCCCCATAAAGCTCTTCTACGGTGGAGCCGAATCTTTGCATATTTTTAGGCACATCTCCATTTTTTATTCTTTGGCCTATATTTTTGCCTGTCATGGCTGCGGTCATAGAGGCTCGGCAGATTCCTACAGCAGTAACCAGCCCTTCTCCATAGGCCAGGGACTTAAAGACCTGGTCCTCTGTTGCAAAGCCTCCTGTTATGCTAATGGCTGGCAGGTATTTTTTCTCGGCCCTTAGTTTAGCGGCTATAGAGCAAACTATATCCTCCATAACTACAACGGGTAGGCCCCATTCATTCATCATTTTTACTGGGCTGTAGCCACTACCGCCGCCTGCTCCGTCAAAGGTTATCATATCTACCTGGGTCTGGCTGGCTAATCGAATGACCCTCTCCAGGTCTCTTTTGTCAAAGGCGGCCATCTTGAGATAGATGTTTTTTATGCCCAGGTCCCTCAGCTGGCTGAATCTTTCTGTAAGGTATTTTTCATCCCAAAGGGGTAGTCTGGCATAGATACTAAAATTTGGGCAGCGGCCTTCTTTACAGGCTTCTATAATTTCAGGGTCTTCAGGGTCAGGCAGGACCTGTTCTCCTAGGGATTTTTGGCGGAGGGCCTCTTCCCTATTCTTTAGCCTGTTCACAGGCTGGGTCCCTTTGGCGCTTTGGCCCAGCTTAAATTCTATAGCTTCCAGGCCAAATTCTTTGATGGCATATTCTGGTACTCCTAGCATATCATCTTCCACATTACACTGGAGGACTATCTGGCCATAACCCCTGTAGTAGTCATTGAAGGAGGCAAAAATCTCCTCTAAGAAAGGACAGTGGGTCACTTTAGCATTTTCTATTTTAAGGTCTTTGTCCTTGCTCCTAGCCCCTTCTCCTATCATGGCTGTAACTCCTGCCATGGCCGCTCCAGCAAAATAATCCTTCCAGTTCATTTTTATAAGGGCTGGTAGAACTATGGGCAGGGCCAGCTTTACTTTGTTTAAAGACCCATATTCTTTTTCCATCTTCACATTGTAAATAGAGGCCTGTTTATAGTTTTCTTGGGCTCCTATAGCTCCAAAGACCCGGCCACTGATGTTAAAATGGGAGAAATCTATGGGATAGTCTTTTTCTGAGGCTATCTGGTTGGCCCCTGTATTGGTAGGATATACGGCCTGAGATCCTAAGACTGCAGATAGGGCTATTTCGCATGTCCCGTCACATTCTTCTGTACAAAGGGAGCACATACCTGATTGGGGCGATATATGGCGACTCCTTAGATATGTGTCGCTAAAAGCTGACGATAATTTTGGCTGATAAGTCATTTTTAAACCTCCTTTTTATTACATTATTCTGATAATATTGTAGCACAAATATGACATATGTGATTAATTTTTTAAGAAGTTTATTAGGATAGCTTATGATTATTGTTATTTTTCTATAATTGATATTATGAAGCATCAGAAATAGAAGACAAAAGGCAGGGAGCAATCCCTGCCTTTTGCGGATTTGTCGCAAACTGTGCATAGTCCATAGTGGGCACCTTTTTATAAATTAAATATATCTATGCCCTGGCTTTTTAAAATCTCAAAAACAAAGATGGCATTCATAACAAGGCCAAAGACCAAAAGGATGCCCGATTTAAGCCTAATCAGGCTGGCCTTGCTGCACATATACCCTGTCAGCTTTTCATCCATCATAACCATGGGGATAAACCATACAAGAAAAGGGACAAGGGAGAGCACCATAAGACCAGTGGCCTCCACAAGGATTAAAATAGCAGGACTTATCTTTTCTAAAACAAAAAAATCCATGTACCCTTCAAACCATGAGAAAGTCATATCATAGGTCAGAAGGTCCAGGTGGAGGAAGATCATAGCGGTAAAGGCTATCATAAGGATATTGGTCACATCCGTGTACCTGTAGCATACATAATACAAAATAGTCAGGATAACAATAAGGCCGATAATAATCGTCTTGTAGGGATAGAGCTCAGGAGAAAGGGTACTGATCATAGAAACCTCCTTTAAGTAGTAGCTTACTTATGATATTACCCTAAAAATTGGCAAGGCCAACATAAATTAGCATAAATATATACCTTAAAAGGCCCCGAAAGCTAGACCGAAGCTAACCAGGGGGCCTTATTAATATAAAGCTATAAGGTAATTATTTGTTTATCCTATCCCAAAAGACCTGCTTCAAGATCGCCCAGCATAATGCCAAGGGCTGTGATGCCGCCTTCTGCCAGATACCAGATGCTTGAGTGGTCAAGGAAAACTATCGTATCATTTTTGTAGGCATCAGTCATATGAACCAGTTCATTATCCATTACTTCTTTTGCCAGCTTGGCGCCTTCTGTTCCAATAGCTGCATCCCTGTCCATTACAAAGATATACTCAGGATTTAATGATACCAGGACCTCAAAGGAAGCCTCGTTGCCGTGGGAGGATGTAGCTTCCTTCTGCTTATCCTTATCCTCCTTGGCTTTTTTTACAGCCTCAAGGCCAATATTTTCAAAACCAATTTCTTTCCCTATGATAGAAGCTCTCCCATCGTTACCCAAAAGGTTAAAACCACCGGCGTTTACCATACCTACAAGGGCATTCTTGCCTTTTGCATAAGCAGAAAGCGTGCTTATCCTGGCATCATAATCGGCCATAAAGCCTTTAATCTTATCCTCCATAGAGAAGATTGAAGCCACAGTCAGGGCGTTTTTTGAAGTACTTTTCACAAGACCCAGCTCCTTGTCAGTAGAAAGGTAAACAACAGGGGCAATCTTGATTAAATCGTCATAAAAGGGAGCTAATCTTCCTCCTATAAAAATCAATTGGGGGTCAGCTTCTATAAGGGCCTCAAGATCAGCCTCCTTAACTGTGCCTAGATTTATTATTGATTCGTCATCAAGGTACTTTTGCAGGTAGTCTATGGAGGATCCCTTAGAAAGCCCGACAATCCTGTCTCCTAGGTCCAGCTTATCAAGAATATCAAGAGACGCCATATCCATAACAGCGATTCTTTCGGGGTTTACAGGAACCTCAAGGTCGATTTTTTCGCTGGCTCCGTTCAGGGTCTCTATGGTCATATACTCAGCAGAAGCCTTGCCTGAGCTATCCTTGTTATCTGCAGCTCCGCAGGCAGCCAGGGCTAGGGCGGAAATAGATAATAGACCCATAAATAAAAGTTTTTTTATTTTCATTGTATTTTCTCCTTAAATTTTTTAATAGTATATAGACAGGGGTTTACCCTGAATATGCTGAATTTCAAAATCTACTCCATAGATATGGGAGAGGTTTTCTTTGGTCATAACCTCAGCTACTGGGCCAAATTTTGCAATTTGTCCATCAACAAAGGCGCAGATATAGTCTGAGTAAAAGGCGGCATAGTTGATCTCGTGAAGAACCATAACTATGGTCTTGCCCAGCTCATCGCAAAGGCGGCGGACTGTCTTCATAAGATTGGTAGCGTGATAAATATCAAGGTTATTAGTGGGCTCATCCAAAAATACATATTCAGTATCCTGGGCAATAACCATAGCTATATAGGCCCTTTGTCTTTGACCGCCGGATAATTCATCTATAAACCTGTCCTCTATATCTCTAAGCTCCATGTAGTCAATAGCCTTGTCTATGATCTTTATATCATCAGGAGCAAGATTCCCTCCCCCATGGGGAAAGCGGCCAAAATTTACAAGCTCCCTTACAGTAAGCTTCATCTGGATATTGTTGGACTGGGTCAAGATGGCTAACTTTTTGGACAAATCCCGGGATTTCCAGTCTTTTATCTGCTTGCCCTCAAAGCTTATAAGGCCTCCGTCACTTTCTATAAGCCTTGTAATCATCCCCATAACCGTAGACTTTCCGGCTCCGTTGGGGCCAATTAGCGAAAGCACCCTGCCCCTTGGGATTTCAAAATCAATATTATTTACAACGGATTTTTTCCCGTATTTTTTTGTAAGGTTTCGTATGACCACTAGGCCCTCCTTCTATAGGTCAGCAGGAGATATAGGAAGTAAAGCCCACCGCCGACTGTAATAAATACGCTAACTGGTATTGAGTAAACAAAGACCTGCTCCACAAGCATTTGGCCGCCTACAAGAAGAACAATCCCTATAAGGGCAGAGCCTGCAATAAGCTGCTTGTTACGGTAGGTCTTAAGGACCTGCCTGGACAAGTTGGCAATAATAAGGCCCAAAAAGGATACAGGCCCTGCTAGAGCAGTTGCAATAGCTATATAAAGGACAACTCCCAAAAGGAGCCTCCTGATAGTCTTATCATAGTCTACCCCAAGGTTTATAGCCTGGTTTTTTCCAAGGGTAATTACATCCAAAAGGGCCAGGTCCTTTCTTAAGAAAAAACCTACAAGAAGCATGGCAACAAGGGCCATAAGGATAATGTCCGAATTCACCCTGCTAAAGCTAGCCACGAGGCTTGTCAGAAGGACATCATAGGCATTAGGATCCATAACCCTGACCATAGCTGATTGGATGCTAGAAAAAAACGAGGTTAGAACGGTTCCTATCAAAAGAACATACAGGACATTGTAGTTGGTTTTTTTGAACATATGGCTATAGATAAAGGTAGCTACCAGGCCCATAATAAGGAGGTCAGCCAAAAAGGATGCCCTCGCGTTTACAGCCAAAAGACTGGTAGACCCAAAAACAAAAACTGTCAGGGTGTGGATGAGGGTATAAAGGGCATTCATGCCAAGAAGGCAAGGGGTTACAATAGTGTTGTTTATAACCGACTGAAAAACCATGGAGGCCCCCCCAATACATATAGCCACAAGAACCATGGCCATGACCCTTGCCCCCCTAATCTCCATAGAATACTTAAAGAGCCTTGGGTTTGAAAACTTTACATTGATAGTCATATAAAGGCCCACAGCCACAAGGGCCAAAATAGCCATTGTAATCAGCTTGCTCTTATTTGAAAGCCTTGGCAAGGCCAAAGAGTTTTCTCTAATTTTAGGAACAGACCGTTCCCTTATTTCTACGCCTGTCATGTAGCCCTGCCTCCTATTATTTTTTTGCCAAAGGCCCTGTTACCATTATTTAGACGGTAAATCAAAAGGCCTATAAAGATAAGACTGCCAAGAATTCCTATGATAAGATCAATAGGGAGCTCGTAGGGGGCGATAACCAGCCTTCCAAGCAAGTCTGCCGCAAGGACGAACAAGGCGCCAAATAGTCCTGTATCAACAAGAGTCCCTCTTAACCTGTCCCCCTTAAACATGGTAACAAGGTTTGGGACGATAAGACCAACATAGGATATACTGCCTACAACAACAACAATGCTGGCAGTAATAACTGCAGCTATTGTAAGGCCGGAAAAAAGAATCAGTCTGTAGTTTACACCAAGATTTTTGGAAAAATCCCTCCCCATACCCACAATATTGAAGTGGCTGGCAAAGATAAATGCTATAATAACCATAGGAACAACCATATAGACAAGCTCATACCTTCCCCTTATGATGGGAGAAAAGCTCCCCACAAGCCAAGAGGATAGAGCCTGGTTCATTTCGTACTTAAAAGACAAGTAAGAAGTAATGCCCCCTATGATATTGCCAAACATAATCCCCACAAGAGGGACCATAACAACATCCTTAAACTGAACCCTTTGGATAAACCAGATAAAGATCCATGTACCAAGGATAGCGCACAAGGAAGCAAAAAGGGCTCTGCCAAGGATAGTAGAGGCCGGCATAAAAAGAAGAGCCAGCAAGATCCCAAACTGGGCAGACGATATAGTGGCTCCGGTAGAAGGAGACACAAACTTATTCATGCAAAGCTGCTGCATAATAAGGCCGGCTATACTCATCCCTATGCCTGTACACAAGATAGCCAAAAGCCTGGGCAGACGAGATGCAAATAGAATCTGTGTTTTATGTAGGTCACCGGAAAGTAAATCCTTAAGACTTAAGTCAGCAGCTCCAATAAAAACTGAGATAAGGGACAAAATTAATAGTCCTGCAAATAAAATGAGGGTGGACCGGGAAACCTTCATAGGATCCTCCTTTTCGAATATAGGCTAGCGGAAAATATGTTAGCGAGGGCTAACCTTACGGAAGTTAGCTTAACACAACTAAGTCTACTAAGTCAATAGGAAATATTGCAAACAAAGAGCTTGACAGGATAAATTAGGTATATGGTTAATTAAAGAAAAAGATTACTTCTTTATAAGTGGGCTAGTGAAAAAACATACACAAAAAAATTTTTAAAGATAAATAGCAAAATAATGATGCAGGGAAAATAAAATATGATGAATAAGAATGAGATCGGATTTTCAATCAGGAGGGTAATAGTCGGCGACCAAACAATTACCTACACCCATAGAAAGAAAAATGTGAAAAATATAAATTTACGGATAAATGTGGATGGGTCTGTGAATATCTCCTCGCCTCACAAGACTTCGCTAAAATATGTGGATAAGTTTGTTGAAAGGCAGGCGGAATTTATATTTGAAGCACTGGAAAAATTTCAAAAAATATCCCAAAAAAATGAGCCGGCCATCCATGAAAACCATATTATACAAAGGGGAAAACCCTTATATTTACAGGGAAACCCCTATAAAGTGAATATTATTCACTCCCTTAAAGAAAACATAGAAATAGATAACATAAATCATCAATTTTCAATTTACAGGACTTATCCACAAAACTGCCAAGAAACACAGAAAAATGTGGATAAGTGGATTAAAAATTACGGCCTAACTGTGTTTACTGACCTGTGCGCAAGTTATTATCCACAATTAAGTAAACACCAAATTCCATACCCAAAAATCAAAACCAGAAAGATGAAAGCCAGGTGGGGATCCTGTAATTTTAGCACAAAAACAATCACCTTTGCAGATATGCTGATCCACCTTCCATCTGAGTGCATTGAGTATGTCGTGGTTCATGAATTGGCCCACCTGGTGGTTCCCAATCACTCTAAGGATTTTTACAGAATAGTGGAGGATATTATGCCGGACTGGAAAAGGCGAAAACAGTTAATGAAGGATTTTGGCAGAACACCATCTTTAGAATAGAGCATAGATCTAAATATAGTTATGGGCTTACAAGAGAATTATATTAAGAAG
>JBDHVO010000033.1:0-9157 GCA_039809675.1 Proteocatella sp. | reverse complement strand
TGTAGATGAGGCTGTAACAAAAAAGCTGGCTGTCCTGAAAAGCAAGGGCTACACAATTGCCCTGGATGATTACATAGGGGACCCTGCCTTTGACTCCATAATGAAATATATTGATATAATAAAGGTCGACTTCGCCCTGGCCAGTGAAGAAGAAATAAGAGGAATAGCCCTAAGGTTTCAAAGCAAAAAAAAGCTTTTAGCCGAAAAAATAGAGACAGAGGAAGACTTTGCTCTTGCAATAAGGCATGGCTATGAATACTTTCAGGGCTACTACTTTGCCAAGCCCAAGATGCTCCAGGGCAAGTCTGTGAAGCTTAATGCCGGCGCATACACCTCTATAATTGTAGAAATGGGCAAGCTGGATCCTGACTTTTCGGCCCTGGCAGCCTCGGTAGAAAACAATGTCCTTTTGACCTTTAAGCTTCTGCAGCATGCCAATACCCTTAAATTTATCCAAAAGGAGAGGGTGACCTCTATCCGCAATGCCCTTGTAAATATGGGCTTGAACGAAGTCAGGCGGTGGATACTTCTGCTTTTGGCCAAGGAATTTAGTCATGACGGCAATACTGAATGCATAAAGTCAGCCTTTGTAAGAGCAGTATTCCTTGAAAGGCTGGCCGAAAAATCAGGCCTTAGCAACAGACTAAATGAAGTTTTTCTTGTAGGGGCAATCTCTGTGCTTGACTCGGTTTCGGGGATGAGCATGGATGATCTTGTTGAAGAAATTCCCCTAAAGGAGGATGTAAAGGCCGCCCTGAAAAATCAGGAGGTAAACCCTTTTTCGCAAATTTTAGATTTTGCCAAGTCTTATGAAATTGGAGACTGGGACGAAATAGAGAAGAGGGTTAAGGATTTTGACCTGCAAAAAGACAGAATATCAAAAATATATCTGGAATGCGTCATAAGCGCAGAAATGATATTTAATAACAAATCTATGGCTAAGTCATAGCTGGAGGTAATAATGGATGTTTTTATAGCAAGACAGCCCATCTTTGACAATTTCCGCAACCTGATTGCCTACGAGCTTCTTTACAGGGACAGTGAGGGGGCAAGCTCCTTTGGAAATATAGATGGCAGCTATGCTACTAGCGTTCTGGTGTCAGATGCTATCACAGTATTTGGCCTGGACAATTTAACAAATGGCCGACCCGCCTTTGTAAATTTCACCAAAAAACTTATAATGGATGATTTTGCCTATCTATGCAATGCGGATGAAATAATAATCGAGATTGTAGAAGATACCCTTGTTGATGATATTTTTGTGGAAAAAATAAAAGAGCTCAAAAATGCAGGCTATAGGATAGCTATTGACGACTATATAGGGGACGAGTCCTTTGACAAGCTTTTGGAGCATGCAGATATAATAAAGGTAGATATTTTTGGTATGCCACTCAAAAAAAGGGCTGAAATAGCAAAGCGGATAGAGGGTCTTGGAAAAACCCTGCTCGCTGAAAAGGTGGAAACCTTTGAGGACTTTGACCATGCTGTGAAGCACAACTACTCTCTATTCCAGGGCTACTACCTGCAAAGACCAAAAACCATGAGTAAAAAGTCCATCAATATAAATCCGGGCTCCTATGCAGAGCTCATCAGGGAGCTGAGCAAGGCAGACCCGGACTTCAATGTGCTCACAGAGGGAGTAAGGCGGAATGTAGGACTTACATATAAGCTCTTGCAACATATAAACACCCTTAGATATTTTAGGTATTTCAGGGTCAAATCCATAAGGATGGCTCTTGTAACCCTGGGGCTTGACGAAGTAAGACGGTGGATCCTTCTTATGATGGCCAAGGATATGGGCAACAAAAATAACGAAGAAATTATAAAAATGGCCTTTGTAAGAGGACTTTTTTCTGAAAAGCTTTCCTTCAAGACCAGGCACAAGCACAGGAGCAGCGAAGTATTTATAATGGGGATGTTCTCCCTTATGGACATAATTGCAGAGGCTGACCTTAGGGGAGTCCTGCGGGACCTGCCTCTGGAAAAAGATGTAACTGATGCCATACTTGGCAAGGAAAGCGATATAGGCTATATACTGGAATTTGCCAGAGCCTTTGAAATGGGAGACTGGGACCGCCTTGACGAGCTTAGGGGGAATTTTCATATTAGCGAAGAGGAGCTGGGCAAGCTTTATATTGACTGCATGATGTATGCAGATACACTTTTCGAATTGCTACCACAAAAATAAAGGAGGACTATATGGATACATCAATATATATTGGGATAGGGGCCGCTGTAACATGCGTACTTGTAATAGTTGGAATCGGAGCAAAAAATCTTGCTAAAGCCCAGCACAAGGGGGCCTCTAAGACAGTTCAAAAAAGGAAGAAAAGAAACAGAAGATAGGTTATAGCTTTAAAATCAAAAGCTCTATAGCAGCAGGGACAACCAGACGGGGGTCCTGCTGCTTTTTTGTGCTTAGAGGGACTTGACAGCTTTATGCAAAAATGATATTCTATATACACCACGGGGGTGGGGTGTCAAAGGGAGGGAAATAATTATGAATGAAGAAAGAAAAAAGGCCCTGAGGTCCTTAAAGACTGCGAGAGGTCAGCTTGACGGGATTATAAGGATGATTGAGGAGGACAGGTACTGTATTGATATATCAAATCAAATCCTTGCATCCTCAGCCCTTTTAAAAAGGGCCAATATGCAGATTTTAGAGCAGCACCTTAACCACTGCGTCCTGGAAGCGGCAGGCAGTGAAAATGCAGAGGAAAAGATAAAAGAAATAATTGAGATATTATCAAAGATCATGGGTAAATAGGAATTGAAGCCTTGAGCCCTGAAATGAAAGCTCATTAATGCTAAAGGTGACAGATAGAGGGAGGGATTTTTTTTGAAAGAAACATTAAATATTAGCGGAATGACCTGTGCTGCCTGTGCAACAAGAATAGAGAAGCTTGTAGGAAAAATAGAGGGAGTTGACTCAGTTTCTGTAAACCTTGCTACAGAAAAAATGACTCTTGAAGGCAAAGACACTTTAAATATGGCTGAGGTCCTTGAAAAAATTGAAAAGGCCGGCTACAAGGGAGAGCTTATACCAAAGGGAGACCTGCAAAGTCTAAAGATTATCGGGATGACCTGTGCAGCCTGTGCCACAAGAATAGAGAAGGTTGTAGGTAAAATTGACGGGGTATCATCTGTTAATGTGAATTTTGCCACTGAAAGGCTTAGCCTGAGCCTAGATAAGACTAAGACTAATATGGGGGCTGTTGGAGCTGCCATTAAAAAAGCAGGCTATGATTATGAAGAAATAAAAAAATCTGCAGTAGATGAGGACAAAGAGAAAAAGGAAAAAGAAATAGGCTTAATGCGCAAGAAGCTGCTTGTTGCAATGGCCTTTGCGATTCCGCTGCTCTATATAGCCATGGGGCCTATGCTTCCTTGGGGAGGCCTTCCTCTTCCTGATATAATAAACCCGGATGCAAACCCGCTCAATTTTGCCTTGATCCAGCTAGTGATGCTAATACCGATTATGGTAGCTGGCAGCAGATTCTACAAGGTTGGATTTAGGGCTGTAAGGCTAGGTGCTCCCAACATGGATTCCCTTGTAGCAATCGGAACATCGGCGGCCTTTGTATATTCTCTTTATTCGACATTTATGATAGTAAAGGGCGACCATATGGCAGTCCACCACCTATATTATGAATCTGCAGGAGTTATCCTGGCCCTGGTTATGTTTGGGAAATATTTGGAAGCCAATTCAAAAAACAAAACAAGCGATGCTATCAAAAAGCTCATGGGTCTTGCTCCAAAAACGGCTACTGTTTTGAAGGATGGAGCAGAGGTTGAGGTTCCAATAGAAGATGTACTGCCTGGCGATCTTATAAGGGTTAAGCCAGGAGGAAAAATACCGGTTGACGGGGTAGTCACCGGAGGGAGCTCCTCTGTTGATGAGTCCATGCTTACAGGAGAAAGCATGCCTGTAGGTAAAAAAGCAGGGGACAGTGTATTTGCAGCTACCTTAAATACAACCGGCCTTATTGAGTTTAGGGCAACCAAGATTGGAGCTGACACAGCCTTGGCTCAAATAATAAAGCTTGTTGAGGATGCCCAGGGCTCCAAGGCTCCCATTGCTCAAATGGCTGACACTGTATCTGGAATTTTTGTTCCTGTAGTTGTTGTAATTGCAGTAATTGCCTTTGCACTCTGGATGTTGGCAGGCCAAGACTTTGCTTTCGCCATAAAAGCCTTTATAGCAGTCCTTGTAATAGCCTGCCCATGTGCTCTTGGCCTTGCAACTCCAACAGCCATAATGGTAGGTACAGGCAAGGGGGCAGAAAACGGAATCCTTATCAAGAGCGGAGAGGCCCTTGAAACTGCCCATAAAATTCACACAGTAATCCTTGATAAAACAGGAACTATTACAGAGGGGAAGCCGGAGGTTACAGATATAATCTCCATAGATTACCCTAAGGACGAGCTTCTCCAGTTGGCTGCCTCTGCGGAAAAAGGATCAGAGCATCCTCTCGGAGCTGCAATAGTAAGGTCAGCTGAGGAGCAGGGTCTGGCAATTATAGACCATAGCCACTTTGAATCCATAACAGGGAGGGGCATAAGGGTAACACTAGAGGGCAAAGACCTTCTTGCAGGCAATCTCAAGCTAATGGATGAAAACAAGATAGATATATCAGGCCTAAAGGAGGCTTCTGACAGGCTGGCAGGAGAAGGTAAAACCCCTATGTATATAAGCATAGACCAAAAAGCCCAGGGAATAATAGCTGTGGCTGATGTTGTTAAGTCAAGCTCTGCGGCTGCAATAAAGAAGCTTACAGAAATGGGCATAGAGGTTATAATGATAACAGGAGATAACAAAAAAACAGCTGAGGCTATAGGCAGGCAGGTGGGCATAAAGAGGGTGCTTTCGGAGGTCTTGCCCCAGGACAAGGCTGCAGAAGTAAAGAAAATCCAGGGAGAGGGTAAATCTGTCGCCATGGTAGGCGATGGGATAAACGATGCTCCGGCCCTTGCCCAGGCAGATGTTGGGATTGCTATAGGCTCAGGTACAGATGTAGCCATTGAATCGGCTGATATAGTCCTTATGCACTCTGACCTCATGGATGTGGCAACCGCTATCCAGCTGTCAAAGGCAACAATAAGAAATATTAAGCAAAATCTTTTTTGGGCCTTTGCCTACAACACAGCAGGCATACCTGTTGCAGCGGGTCTCCTCTATATATTCGGCGGACCCTTGCTAAACCCAATGATTGCGGCAGCGGCTATGTCGCTAAGCTCAGTATCTGTAGTTACAAATGCCCTAAGACTAAGATTCTTTAAGGCAGTATAATAAAATAAAATGGAGGACCTATGAAAACAAAATTAAATGTTGAGGGAATGAGCTGTCAGCACTGTGTTGCAGCAATCAAGGGGGCTGTATCAGAGCTTGAAGGAGTAGCTGGAGTTGAAGTGAGCCTTGAGGATAAAACCGTTACAGTTGACCATGACGACAAGGTGAGCCTGGAGCTTATAAAAGAAACAATTGAGGACCAGGGCTATGATGTAGTAGCTTAAAGCTCTTTAAGCTTTGAAATGAAAAAAGGATTATTTGTAAGCTCTCTTGGGCTGAAAATAATCCTTTTTTTATTATTGATGATATAATAGGGGGAGCCTATACTTAGGACAAGAAGCTAGTTAAGGAGAAAAGTATTTCATGGACAAGTCAATAAAAAATTACATAAAAATACGAGCTCCAGGCTGCCTCTGGGGGACTCTTGGTTTTTTTGGCACAAGGCTGAAGGCTTTTGGGCTTTCGCCGGAAATGATTGCCTTTTCAAGACTCTTTTCGGGTCTTTTTATAATGGCAGCTTTCTTTGCTGTCAAAAATCCTGCAATTTTAAAAATAGACAAAAAGGGCCTAAGAGCCTGTCTTGTTCTGGGCCTTGTATCCCAGGGCATATTCAACCTGGCCTACTTTACCTCTATGAAAATAGTGGGGGCCTTTACATCCTCAGTCCTTCTTTATACCTCCATTATATTTTTGTTTCTTATTGGAACTCTTTTTTATGGAGAGAAGCCATCATGGAAGAAGGTTTTTTCTGTTATTATATGTCTCCTAGGCTGTCTTTTGGGAGCAACAGGGGGAGATCTTTCTGCCCTTGATACCACCTTTTGGGGGGTGGCGGCAGGGGTTCTTGCTGCCTTTACCTATGCCCTTATGCCGGTGCTTAGCAGGACGGCTACAAAGGGCTACAATCCCTTTACTGTTATAATATACAGCTTTCTTTTTGGAATGCTGTTTTTACTCCCCTTTGCCAAGCCCTGGATCTATGTAGCTGGCTTGCGCATGAGGGAATACAGCTTTATAGTCCTCTTTGGCTTTATGGCCTCCTGTCTTCCTTACGGTCTTTATGTGCCCTCTCTTCATAATGTCCAGATTTCAAAGGTTGGGGTTATAACCTCCCTGGAGCTGGTTGTGGCCATGCTCATATCCGCCCTTGTCCTGAAGGAAGGTCTTACAGGGGGCCATATTGGAGGGGCCCTCCTCGTAGTAGGGTCTATAATAATAATGAATTCTTCCTTTGAAATTCCAAGGCGAGATAAAAAAAGCAGGACCTAACTTATTTAAGGTATTCCCTGAGCTCCTCAACCAGCAGGTGGACAGTAGTCCCGGGGTTGTATTCTGAAGGAAAATGTCTCTTGGGATCATAGGCCTTCATTCTTCTTTTGGCATTTTTTATGGCTATATTAACCCCGTCCTGGGTTTCCAGCATCCTGTATAGGTTTTTATAGTTCTTCCTGTATCTCCCGTTACCCAGGTCCAAGGCTGAGAATATATGGTTAAGCTCCTTAAACCACTGAAATCTGTTATATTTTCTTTCGCTGAAGTCAAAGTGGAGGTAGATCCAGTATTCAAAGGCCTCGTTGCTCCAGGCGGCCTTAAAGCCCTTAGTCTCTGCTAAAGCAACGGCCTCATCAAAGTCGTCAAAGTCATCCTTGTCAAAGACCACCCACACATGCTGGTAGATTATCCTGGCCCTGTTCACAAGCTCCTGAGCATGACGAACAAGGCCTACAGTTGACCGGCCTTCTCCTTCTATATCAATAAGAGGGGCCTGGACCACCTCCATATTGCCTCCAACTGCCCTCTTGATATCCTTTACAAGACCCTCAAAATAAAAAGGCTCTGTCTTTTCTCCTTCGGTTACAATAAGGTAAGAATTGGCCATAGGCTTTCTAACCTCATGCTGACGAGGCTGGCGGGCAGCTTTTTTCTTCTGAAACCGGTCTTCCATCTAATCCCCCTCTTTGAATTTAAATTCCTTAAGCTCTGGTATAGCCCCGTAGACTCCGGCCAAATAATTTATGCCAAAGGTTCCCTCCTGAGGCAGCTGAAATTCAGCAAGAGAAGTAAGCCTTGAGTGGCCGCTCATATCCTTTTCAACAAACCAAATCTGGTCCCGCCTAAAAAATCTTTGGTCCAGAAGGGTAGTATCGTGAGTTGTATATATAAGCTGGGCTCTTGAATTCTTGTCATAAAAAAGGTCTATGATAAACTTAAGCAGGAGGGGGTGGAGCTGGGCGTTGAGCTCATCAATAAAAACCGTATTATTGGACTTAATGGCTTTTTTGACATGAATAAAGACCAAAATACTTTTTATGGTCCCCTCTGATTCGTTATAAAGGGGGAGCTTGTAATACTTGCCATCCTTGTCCTCGTGGCTTGTGCAAAAATATATGTTTTTATCGCGTCTTGAATATTCAATGTCTTTGATGCCTGCATCAATGGCAGTAAGAAAGCTTAAGAGACTTTGCTTGTCCCTGTCGATTATATCAGTCAGCAGGCTCTCAATAAAGGATGGATTTTGGTAGTAGCGGCTGGTCAGGGAAACAATGCCGGTTATTTCCCGGTAAAGTCTTTTAAAGACAGGGTTCTTCAGCTTGAGCCGGCTAAGAAAGGTAAGGACAAGGGTCTCCTGAGGAATCTGGTCCGAATAGGCAGAGCATTCAACCTGGATATCGGGAGCCAGGCTAAGGGTAGTAGCCCTTTCGAAAATAGGACGGACTTCCTTGCTTTCGCTTATTGTTTCATAAAGCCACTCTGTTACAATCTGGCTGGAGTTATATTCAAAGCCGTATTTGTACTCGGACCCGTTTATCATAAGGACTATTTCAAGCTCTGTATTGTTTTGTTCGCTGTCAAACTGGAAGGGACGAAAATACTTGTGGATGGGGATTTTTTCACCAGGAGGCACGCTGTTGAAGGATTCTGAAACAATTTTTTGAAAGGTATTAAAAGCAGTAAATATATTGGATTTGCCGCTGGCATTGGCCCCATATATAGCAGCTGCCTTAATAAATTTTGCTCCGGTCTTTGCAGTTATAAGATTATATTCATGCTCCTTGTAGGTCTCAATAGCACTCATATCGAGTACGGCCTCATCCTTAAAGGAAAGAAAATTTCTCAGGGAAAACTGAATAAGCATTTCACCACCTCCATCGAGAAGTGTATACCCATATTTTCTTGCTAATACACAGGCTTTGTGTGATATAATAGGTAACAAGCAAAAAGATAAAAATACTGTAGGTAAAATTGAAAGGGGTATTTATGAAGAATATAAAGAGTTTTGCAGGAGCCTGTTTGGCCCTTGTCCTTGTTTTTGGGCTTGTAGCCTGTAGCAAGCCAGAGGATTCAGGAAACGAGGCAGAAGCAAGCAAGAAGGAGCCATTTTTATTCAAGAATGAGGAGGAAAATTTTTCCCTGGATATACCGGGAAGGTTTGAGCTTGTTGAGACAGAAAAGCTTACTGACGGGCTTAAGGGTAATATATACCGATTTGTAAACGCAGATGAAAGTCTTGAAATTAGCGATATTGAATTTCCGGGGGTAGAGGTTAACGAGGCTCTTATAGAAGAAGAGATGGAAATGGGCAGCGGCCTTGAAATAACCAGGATGGACAATATTGACCTGCCTGGTCAGGGCAAATTTTACGGAGCCCTTGTCCATGACACCTCTTTGGGCAGGTATGTTTTTTACCACAGGATAGCCAAGGGTGACAGGATTATATCCTTCCTCCAGTCAAGGGCAGTACCCTACAGCCTGGACGAGGAGGCTGAGCATAAGGCCATGCTGGGTACCTTGAAATTCAGCTAAAGGCCACTTTGACAAGGTAAAAGCTGTGGAAGATGAAAAGAAAAAGTGAGCTTATATATTTAC
>JBDHVO010000032.1:0-9216 GCA_039809675.1 Proteocatella sp. | reverse complement strand
AACTTAAAACCAATTCGAAATTTTAAATAAATTAACTTAAAAAGGTGTTGGGTTAATTGATATTAAAACTGTACTTAACCTAAAAAAGTATCTAAGTTTGTTGATATTATAATCATATATAAATATTCTTCTGAATAATTTACATCTGGTTGAGCTAAGCTAATTTGAACATAATAATCATTAATTTTATTTTTCCATAAAGATTTCTCATCAATACTCTGCTGAGTTCTAGGTATGTTCTTCATAGGATATTTAGTGGTATTTACATTGTCATATTCTTTTAAAAAAACATCATAAATCTGATGATCATTTTTAAAACCACCATTTAGAATAGTAGCAAAAACAATAAAATTTTCCCATTCATTTTGGGGCAATGAATATCCATTATTGTAATATAAAGATGTCGTAACATTTAGGTATGTTTCTCCATCTTTTAAACCACTTATAAGGCTACCAATTAATTTGTCATCTTTAAAAAAACTATATATCGTTTGTCCTTCAACAACAGGTTTCTCTTCTTCCAAAGTCCATGAAAGACCTGAACTTTCTAATGCTGATTCTACTGTGTTAATATCTAAAGGATAATTTGGAACAGTCAATAGATTGTTTTGAAATTTTAAAAATAAAACTGTGATTAATAAAAAAAATACTATTATATAAATATTATTTTTTTTCATTTAACTCATACTTCCTCTAACCCAATAGTCATAAGACTCATGAATATCGTATCCGTGAGCCATATCATGTCCTTTTACGACTATATAAGTTCCACCACCAGAATTACAAGTAGATGTATATGTGTCAGCTAAAGTAGCAATTCTAACACTGTAGCCACATGATGTGCATCTTTCAACTCTAAAATTTTCCCACGTATCCATAAAGTCTGTATACCATTGGCTAATTGGACAAGGTTTAGCTAATTTACTTTTTTGATCTTGTACTTTAGCTGTTCCTAAAGTACCTCTTCCACATTTATGACAAATAGCTCTTTTGTTAATTCTATCTTGAATAATAAAAGTATATTTATAATTTGGATTACGAGGATATGTTAAAATATCCTTTTCACTTTTTAATTCAACAGTTACTTCTTTTTCAAAATTTGTTACATAAGTAAACTCATTTTTATGATTATGGCCATCTTCTAAGCAAAAGTCATGACTATCAGCAAATGAATTAAATGGAACACTAGAAAGAATAAAACACATAGCAAATAAAAGGCTGAAAATCTTTTTCATTTTAATCATAATATACCCCCTATAAATTTTAAAAAATAAACAGTTAAATATCAAGAAACCCCTTTTGTTAAAAGTATCACTTCTCCTAAGAAAAGTCAATTAAATAAAAACAAAAAAATAGTCTATTCGCTTAAAGCATAATAAGCCCCGAATGTGTATTCGGAGCAGTACAATAGCTTATAAATTCTACATTCCATCAAGGGGTACAGGTTGTATTTTTGCAAGCAAAAATACAACCTGTACCCCTTGATTTCATTCCAAATTTGAGGATTAAGAGCAATGTGATTTCGCACGGACACCAAAGGCTGTTTTTGGCAATAGCAAAATGCAATTTTGGGGGTGCGGACGTTTTTTTGCCATATTTCAATTTTACTTTCAATATTAACTGCCATACCAAATCATCCAAAATGTGATTGTTATATTTTGCTTTTTTAAAGTAAATCAATGTGATAGAGTTTCGATTAAGAATGATCCTCGTTTTTAAAATCATCATTCTCTACGACTTCCATAATGTCGGATATATCACAGTGCAAAGCTGTGCAGATTTTAAGCAATACATCAGTGGTAACATTCTGATCCTTCCCAGCTTAGCTATAGAGACAGTGCTTATTTTAGAAGCTTCCAGTAAATCTTTTTTCATCATTTCACGATCAATAAGCAGTTTCCAAAGTTTTTTGTAGGTTATTTTCATTCTATTCCCCCACTGTTTCGGCATCTCATTACCATAATTTACTTTATATCATCTGCTTTATGTATTTACAATTTTAATTTGAAAACTCAAAGTTATGTTAAAAAGGACAGTCATCGATATTTTCATATCGATGACTGTCCTTTTATCGTATTCAGTTTGCGTTTCTTAGTTTTCCACTATGATACGGTGTCTTTTATGCGGTTCACTCCTTTTTTGAAATTATTATTCTTTGTGGTCTGCAGGAGCTTCTTCTCCTCCAGCTACTTCACTATTATTTTTCTCAGCTCTGACATGGGCTGATGCAAAGTTTTCTTCTATTTTTTCAACTATCTCTTCGTCTTCATCACTTAGGTCTAGTGTGCCCTTGTAGGCCTGCATAAACTGATCTGCGTTAAGAGTTTCATACTTTAAAAGTGCTTTGGCAACAAGATCAAGCTTATCCTCGTTATCTCCAAGAAGCTTCATTGTCGAAGCATAGGCTTCGTCGACCAGAATCTGAACTTCTTCATCTATTTTTGAAGCTACCTCCTCAGAGTAATTTTTCTTTGTTGCAAAATCCTTGCCCAGGAAGACTTCGTCCCCTGATTCAGCAAATGCCATGGCTCCAAGATTATCACTCATGGCGTATTTGGTAACCATGTTTCTTGCAATTTGTGCAACTCTTTCAAGGTCGTTGCTGGCTCCTGTTGAAATGTCTTCCAGCATAAGCTTTTCAGCTACTCTACCTCCAAGAAGATGGATCATTGATTCCTTTAGGTCAGTTTTTGTTCTGTAATATCTGTCCTCTTCAGGCAGGATAATAGTAAAGCCGCCTGCCATGCCTCTAGGTACTATTGTGACCTGGTGGACAGGGTCTGTGTTAGGAAGTAAGGTTGCGACAACTGCGTGGCCTGCTTCATGATAAGCTGTAAGAATTCTTTCTTTTTCGCTTATTACTCTTGATTTTTTTGCAACTCCAGCAATTACTTTTGTAACTGCCTCTTCTATTGTTTCTTTTGTAATCTTCTTTTCTTTTTTTCTGGCTGTAAGCAGGGCTGCCTCATTCATAAGATTTTCAATGTCAGCAGGAGTAAAGCCTGGGGTTCCCTTGGCTATTTCCTTAAAGCTTACACTTTCATCAAGAGGCTTGTTTTTTGAATGAACCCTCAGGATTGCTTCCCGCCCTTTTACATCAGGAGCCCCAACCATAATCTGTCTGTCAAATCTTCCAGGTCTTAAGAGGGCCGGGTCAAGAATATCCGCCCTATTGGTTGCAGCAATCACGATAATACCTTCATTTTGGCCAAATCCATCCATTTCAACAAGTAGCTGGTTAAGCGTCTGCTCTCTCTCATCATGGCCTCCGCCAAGCCCAGCTCCACGCCTTCTACCTACTGCGTCTATCTCGTCTATAAAGACAATGCAGGGTGCATTTTTCTTGGATTCTTCAAATAAATCTCTAACCCTTGATGCCCCAACTCCAACAAACATTTCTACAAAGTCTGAGCCCGATATAGAGAAGAAGGGTACTCCTGCCTCCCCTGCTACTGCTTTGGTCAGGTAGGTTTTTCCTGTTCCAGGTGGCCCAACAAGTAGAACTCCTTTTGGAATCCTTGCCCCAAGCTCAATATACTTCTGTGGTGACTTTAAAAAATCAACGATTTCTTCAAGCTCTTCTTTTTCTTCGTCAAGGCCTGCAACATCCTTGAAGCTAATTTTTGGTCCATCATCCTTTAGGCGTTTTGCCCTGGATTTTCCAAAGCTCATCACTTTGGAGCCTCCGCCTTGGGACTGCTGCATCATCATGTACCAGGCCGCTATAAGAATACCTATCATTAAGACTGTTGGCAGCATGTTGATTATCCAAGATGGCTGAGGGGCCTCACTGGCAATGACATTCAAATTGCCTGCCGCAGATTGCTCCATTACTTTTTCGGATAATTGGTCTGCCCTGATAGCAAAAGGAATATAAGTGGAAAAATCTTTTTCGCCTGTCCCGCTGTTATATTTGCCTTTTACGCTGAAATCGACAATATTGATTTCTGTAACCTGCTTAGCTTCCAGTTTTTGGTAAAACTCGGAAAAGCTCAGGTCTTCAACTGTAGTCGTAGGAGTCTGAAGTAATTTTAGTATAGCAACGATAAGAAATATCATTATTATATAAAATGGCGCTCCTCTAAACATTTTTTTCAAAATAAACTATCCTCCTGGTTTGTCATATTGGTTTTATTGTAAGCCTTACAACTTCTCGAGTCTCATCTGTAAGCTTTGACTCTTCACTGATGTCATGGCCAACCACCCAAATTATTTTTGATTCGTCCGCAATTACTGGAATCCGGTCTCTTAATTCCCTCTGGATTTTTTTGTCTATAAAAATATCCTTGAGTTTTTTTGTTCCTCCAAGCCCCAAAGGCCTGATTTTATCTCCTGTCCTTCTAGTCCTGACAATAAGGCTCCCATCAAGCTTTTCTCTATCAAAGGCTTTTGCATTTGGGCCGGAGGAGAGTAGCTTGCATCTTTCCTTGTTCATGGTTCTTGATGTTATCCTTATACCAAGCTCAGGCACATCTACATAGCCATTAGGCGGAATCTTGTATTCAAAGGTCACTGGTTCTTGCTCAAGGCTTTTACTTGTTACATAAAAATTGTACCCCTTTTTTTCTGCAATAATCCCTTTGGGAAGATTTATCCTGGCATCTGATTTAGAATTGTAAATCAGCTTTATTGTGTCATCAAGATGAACAGCTTCAAGTCCCTCAGCCGATCCCAGCAGCCTTGCGTAGGAGTATTTGATAATTCTCTTAAGGATGGGAAGCGGAGTCATACTAATTTTATCCAGCTCAAACCTTACTGCAAAGCCCTCATGATCCTGACCAAGCTGGGCGCAGAGGTCTTTTGCAATTCCATCTATATACTCGCTATCTTCCCTTAGAGTATTGGCCATTCTTGAAAGCAGGTCTTTGATATTTGGTGCAAAGCCAGATTCTATAAAGGGCAGGAGCTGGAGTCTTATTTTGTTTCTGGTGTATTCCTCTTCATCGTTTGTTTTATCAATAGTTACATTGATATTATTTATCTGGCAGTATTCTTCAATTTCCCATCGCTTTATGTCCATGAGGGGTCTTATCAGGCCGTCAGGTCTTTTATAATCCATTCCCTTCAATCCGCTTAAGCCTGTCCCTCGCATAATTCTCATTAGTACAGTCTCAGCCTGGTCATCGAGATTATGGGCTGTGGCTATTTTATCAATACCCAGCTTGTCCTTTAGGTCAAAAAGTATTTTGTATCTCACTTCCCTTGCTGCCTCTTCAACCGATAGCTTTTGACTTTGAGCAAGAGCCGGGACATCCTCTGAGTATAAAAAGCAAGGAATCCCAAGGGCCTTGCTCTCTTTGTAGGCAAACAAAGCATCTTTGTGGGCATCTATGCCTCTGATCCTATGATTAAGGTGGGCTGTATAAAGCTCTATCCCTAGCTCATCCCTGGCTGTCCATAGCATATGAAGAAGACAAGACGAATCTGGGCCTCCAGAGTATGCCACCAACACCTTGTCTCCTTTTTCAATTAACATTTCTCTTTTGATTGTATCAAGTAGCTTTTTATCAGGCATGATACCTCCTACTTTGAGTGAGTCGCTTCTATCTTTATCAGGTTCTTGCCTTGAAAAAGGCCTTTTAGTGCTATGCTGTATTCAAACTCTAATTTTAAAGACAAAGGATCCTTGTTGAGGTCAAAGCAAATGTTATTTGTCATAATTTCAAGTGGTATATTACCCATAGGAGTAGACATTATACTTTGATATCTCTTGTCTTTTTCAAAGGACATAGTAGATTCATGCTCTCCGATTCTGTTCAGCTCGACCTGATTGCCCTTTATCTTTATTTCGGTAGTAGTCCCTAATAAACCTGACAGCTCACTTTCTTCATATACAAGAAAATCAGATCCGTCCTTATTGTAATACTTACCATCTGTTCTTAGCTCAATAACATCCTGCTCTTGACTATCGCTGTCATACTGAACAGTCTTTATATTAATTATTACATCTTCCAAAATATCACCCCTTTAACATCACTCTATAATACCAAAAAAGCCTTAAAATTTCAAGGTTTTTTAATACTTTTGTATTTCGATAACCGTCACATCGTCTACGGGCTGTTCAAGAAAATCTTCACCCAGCTTTTTGAATTTCACTGGTAAGTCTGAGACATAATACTCATATGTTCCTGGCAATTCGCTATCATTTAAAAGGTCTTTTTCAAAAAGGAGGCTTTGCAGGGCCTTGGCCGTTTCAACCGCTGGGTTCACAAGCCTGATTTTGTTACTGGTAACCCTTGCTATGGTATTGTATAACATAGGGTAATGGGTACAGCCCATTACAAGGGTATCTATATCTGTCCCATCAAAATCCTTGAGATATTCAGCCGCTGTTAGCTCTGCTACAAGAGTATCAGACCAGCCCTCCTCTACAAGAGGAACAAAAAGAGAGCACGCCTTTGAAAAAACCTTGGCTGATGGCTCAGATGCAAGTATTTCATTTTCATAGGCCTTTGAAGACACAGTACCTTCAGTCCCAATTATTCCAATTTTATTATTATTTGTCCTTTCAAGAGCCCCCTTTGAGCCTGGCTTTATTACCCCTATAATAGGGATGTTGTATCTTTCCTGGGCTGCTACAAGGCTCCTTGCGCTTGCAGTGTTGCAGGCTATTACTATTGCTTTGATGTCTTTTTCAAGCAAGAAGTTTATAGATTGAAAGGTATATTTTGTAACTGTGGCTGATGATCTCGGGCCGTATGGGACTCTTGCAGTATCTCCAAAATATACTATGTTTTCATTGGGCAGGATTTTTGAGATTTCTTTTAGGACAGTAAGGCCTCCAAGCCCTGAATCAAATACTCCAATTGCCTTTTGTTTTTTATTCATATTCCTCCACTGCAGAGCTTATAAGCTTGTCAATAAGCTCGCTGTAACTTATCCCGTCATTCTCCAGGAGCTTTGGGTACATGCTGATATTTGTAAACCCAGGCATTGTGTTTACTTCATTGACCATAACTTTACCTGTTTCTTTATCCACAAAAAAATCAATTCTTGCCAGAGAACTGCAGCCTAATATTTTAAATACCCTTTGAGCAAGGTTTTTAATTTCGCTTACAAGTTTTTCTGACAAATCTGCAGGTATCACAAGCTTCGTCGTATTATTTTTATATTTTGAATTATAATCATAGAACTCATCAAAAACAATTAACTCTCCAATTGATGATATATATATATTACCCTTAGTTTCAAGGGCTGAGCATTCAAGCTCCCTGCAGGATACCCCTTCCTCTATAAGAACCTTGGTATCGTAGAGAAAGGCTTCATTTATGGCCCCAAGCAAGTCTTCACTGGATTTAACCTTGCTTATGCCCACACTTGAACCAAGATTTGCCGGCTTCACAAACAAGGGATATTTATAGCCTTCTAGAAGACTTTCAACATCGAGCCCCACTTTGTCAATCACTGCATATTTAGTTTGAGGGATTTTGTTTAGTTTTAGCAGGTCTTTTGTTACGACCTTGTCCATACAGATGGCAGAGCTTAAAAGCTTGTTTCCAACATAGGGAATATTGGCATAATCGAGTATCCCCTGGACTCTTCCATCCTCACCGAAGGGTCCATGGAGCACAGGAAATACGCAGTTAATTTCAATAAGGCCTGAGTCCGTCTGTATGGATGCAGGGCCATTATTGCCAAGAATATCTACTGGTGCATCTGAAGCAAACTCTTCCCATACACCTTCTGAAAGCCTGCTTGGGTCACCGTTATAATATCTGAATTTGCCTTTTTTTGTTATTCCTACTAAATAAGGTCTATATTTATTCTTGTCCATATGCTTATAAATGGATAAGGCCGAAAGACACGAAACCTCGTGCTCCTGTGATTTACCTCCAAAGAGTATAGCAACGTTCATTTTGTACTCCTAATAAAATATTACTGACTTGTCACAGGTCTTCGTTTTGTACACATGTTTATATTTTTTACTAAAATAATCATAGGCGTTTTGTCTTTCTTCTTTGTCACTGAAGATAGCAAATATCGTTGAACCTGCCCCGGACATAAGAGCCCTGTCGCAATTGAATTTGTTTTCCATTTCAAATATTATTGTTTCCATCTCAGGAGCAAATTTAAGACTTTTGGAATACATCTTGTTTACCATATATTCTTCTATTCCTTTATTTACTCCATTTTTAATCAATTCAGAAAGCTTTTTTGTATACTCTCCTGAAGAATAGTCCGCCCTGTCAAGACTTTTAAACAAATCTTTTGTGGACACCCCCTTGTCAGGCTTTACAATAAGGAGGTCCATCTCAATAAAAGGCAGTTTTTCAAGAAGGTTCCCCGTACCCTCAGCTTTCATTGTTCCGCCAAAAAGGCAAAAGGATACATCAGCCCCAAGGCTTGTAGCAAGGGCTATAAGGTTATCCTTTGACAGGTTTGCCCCTGTCAGCTTGTCAAGTCCAAGAATAACTCCTGCCGCATCAGTACTGCCACCTGCAAGACCTGCTTCTGAGGGAATATTTTTTGTAAGATTTATATTACATCCCATATTCACCCCTGTATAGGCAAAAAAAGCAGCAGCAGCCTTGTAGGCTATATTATCTTTAATATCCCCAAAGCTTTTGTTCGTGGTAAGATTAATAGCTTTATCAGCAGTAAGCTCTATCTCTATTTTATCATAAATATCAATACTCTGCATTATCATTGAAAGATTGTGGTATCCGTCCGGCCTCTTCCCGATTATCTCTAGGGAAAGATTGATTTTGGCGTTAGCCCTTAGCTTAGCTTTCATTTTTACCTCTGTTTCAGAAAGAATTCTTTAAACATTCTCCCTATATTTTGCCTTACAATATTATCATATTGTAAGACCAATATAAACCTTTTTTACAAAAAACCTGCAATTTATTGAGCTTTAGAGACAAAAAATGCCATCCTTCGGATGGCACTTTGATTTATTCTCTTGCAAGCTTTATTTGTACGTTTTCGGTAAGTACATCAGTGTAGCTATATGTAACCCTCGTCGTTATGTCACCTTCTCCTTGATAGCTAACCATAAACACACTTGGATAAACACCTTCAATTGTACCTCTTTTAGTAACAATCTTTTTGCGACCTTTATTAGCCATTATTATAACACTTTTCCCGACATGTCTACCTATGCCAGATTTGATGTTTTCAACAGTAATTTTATTGTTCACAGTGTACCCCCTCCTCTTCAATCTACCTACTATGATAGCATATCGGAGCACTTATGTCAAGATAGCGTATAATTAT
>JBDHVO010000031.1:0-9227 GCA_039809675.1 Proteocatella sp. | reverse complement strand
TCTGGTCCATATATCTCTATAATCCTTCCTTTTGGCAGGCCACCAATCCCAGTTGCTAGGTCAAGTCCCAAAGAACCTGTTGATATTGCCTCTATTCCCATCTTCTGGTTTTCTCCCAGCATCATAACAGAGCCCTTGCCAAAGTCCTTCTCAATCTTTGCCATAGTGCTTTCTATAGCTTTTTTCTTTTCCTCAGCACTTTCAAATACCGGCATTACAGAAAGTTTTTTTTCAGCCATTGTTCCTCCTACAATTTATAATAATGTTTTTTTTACCTCTATCATCTTTGGTTCAAGATTGCTGTTTTCTTTGGTTCTTTTATCTTTAAATCTAACAAAAAAACCGCTCAAGAACATGAGTCCAAATCCAACTGCAACCATCATCATTTCATCAGGCTTGCCTGCTTTCCCTGTAACAAAGTAGGTGCCTGTAATTCCCGCCAAAAGAGCAAGGAGAGGAATTGTGTAAACTACAAAGGCTGCCCTCAAAAGGTCTGGCGTCTGCATCTCAAGACGGACTTGATCCCCAATAGCTGCATTCATTGTATTTTCGACCTCAATATTCAGCTCGCTAAGATTTGATACTCCAAGCTCACATGCCTTGCAGTCTCCGCATGCAGAGCTTCTTTTAATTTTGACAGTTGCCTTGGTGTCATGTATTTCAATTACTTTGCCATATTCATTCATTTATATACTTCCTTGTGCTTCTTCAATACTTCTTATAAGCTTAATCGTTTCATCTACTATTTCTTCGCTTTGGTCAAGTGACTTTGCATAACCTATATACTCCTTCGCCTTAATTATATCATTCATGTTCAGGTAAATAATAGCAATATTGTTAAGCAATTCCACCGAATCCTTTTCTATATCAAGGGCAGACAAATATAGCTCCAAGGCCTGACCAAAATCTCCAAGAAGGGCATAGCACATACCCATATCTGCAAGCAAAAGAGTATTTTGGTTATTAATAGCCAAAGCTTTTCCATAGGATTCAAGGGCTTCTTCAATATTACCAGCTGCTTTTTGACTAAAGCCCCTTGCATATAAAATCTGGTAGCTAAGCATCGGCTCAAGGAGGTCTATGTCTATGTCTTCAAGCATAAGAGCTGCTTTTGAATATTCACCGGCTTCAATTAAACTTTCAGCGCTAAAAAGCTGCTCCTCAGCACTTACTTCTTTTAGGAGCTTGTCTGCCTTATTGCTTATATCTGCATCCCCAGCCTTTACGGCTTTTAATAGAAAATTTCTAGCCCCTTCCAAATTCCCTGAGTCCATGTTAAATACACCCATTTGAAAATTGGCAAAGGGGTCATCTGGTTTTAACTCCAAAACCCTTTCAAACGCTCCTTGGGCTTCTTGATATAGGGCTGCTGCCAGATTTTTATCACTTGAGTTTTGCGAAAAGTCAAGTGACGCCAGAGCATAATTGAATACTGGATAGAGCTCTCCTTCGTTCATATCTATGGCAGCCCTTAGAAATACAAGAGCGTCCTTGTAGGACTTCATGCTAAATTTTTCCATGCCTAGCTCAACAGCATAAGCCTCCGGAGCATCGATAACTTTTCTTAAAAAATCCCTATATATGTCATTAAATCTAAAGGTCTTGTCTATCCCTATAATATACAGCATGGCTGAGGTTATCTGCCTTGTCGTAAACCCATCACTTCCGCCTGCAAAAGCCCTGATATCTGTAACAAACACAGGAATGGCAAAATTCTCTGGTGCATCCTCAAATCCCTCAAGCTTTGATTCTTCAAGGCTTAAAAATGCAAGTTTGTCGGTAAGATCAAATAAATATTTGTCAATTTTTGACTTCATACTCTCTCCTGATTGCTTTAAAACTCTCCATACCCTTTTTGGGGTAGCCATAGTTAATCAAAACAACATTTTGTCTTTTAACTACCCTACCAGTATTATAATACATCAAGACATCATAGTCAAAGTCTGCCCAGTTTATTTTTTTGAAAGCTTCTTTTGCAGAAACAGCTTTATCAATCCCAAGCTCTTGCCTGGCCAGTTCTTCTGATATAATCAAAAAAACTTCCTCCCTTGTTGACGAATAGTCTGCCTTCAAAAATTCAGGGACATTAGGGTTTCTTCCCATCATAAGATAGTCAAGCTTTAATAGCTCCTTGAAAAAATCATGGTTGTAGGAGGCTTCATCCAAGCTACAAGAACTATCACTCCTGGTTTTAGCTTGCTCAGATAAAAGCAGCATTGCTCTAAATTCTTCGTTTTTTTGATTTAGCTCTATCCGCTCTTCTCTGATAATTTTTGCAAGGTCCTTAAAAAGCTCATAACCATTTTTGTAATGACTGTACAGATATTTAAAGGAATTTTTGTATCTTTGCTTGTTGTAATACCTATCCAGAGCATTTTCTACTTCTTTTAATTCGATTAAATCTTCGCAGCTAATAAATCTGTTTGATATTACCTCATATGGAGGATATTCCCTGAATTTATAGTCATACTGGGAAATTTGACTGTAGATGGGACTGCCCTTTAACAATTTTAAAAATCCCAGCTGGAGCATTTCAGGCTGGAGGGAAAATACGTCTTCGAAGGATACCTTAAACCTCTCTAAGCTTTCATAAGGCAGGCCAGCTATTAAATCCAGATGCTGATGGATATTGGCAGATTTTTTTATCTCAAGCACATTGTGGGAAAGTTTTTTGAAATTATTACCCCGGTTCACAGCAATTAAGGTTTCATTGCAGGTAGACTGAACTCCTATTTCCAGCTGAAACAAGCCCTTTCTTGCTGCTTTTAACATTTCTATCTGGTCTATGGTCAGCAGGTGGGCAGTAATTTCAAAATGAAAATTGATTTCGCCATTATCAATCCTACTGATAAATTCCATAAGCCTTTTTGTCCTGCCAGGGTCAGAATTAAAGGTCCTGTCAACAAGCTTTATCTGCTTTGCTCCCAGTGCGACAAGCTTCTCTAGCTCCTCGAAAACTCTGGCTTCGTCAAAATACCTTATGCCCTTTTGAGCGGCAGACAAGCAGTAAGCGCAGTTATAGTTGCATCCTCTTGAGGTTTCATAATATACAATCTTATTTTCCAGATCCTGAGGACTTATGTCATTATAGGCTCTCCCGACCAGGGACAAATCTTCAACAACCATTGATGCTGCGAGAGACTCCTCATTAGAGCTATTTATTATCCTGCCATTTAGGTTTAAAAATATATTATGGATTATTGCAGTGCTTTCCAATTTTTGGGCAAGGTAGACCAACAACTGTAAACCATCTGTTTCTTTAGCACCGCCTTCATACAAGCTCCAGTCCTCTAACAGTTTATTTAGCTTTATCATGGCTTCTTCACCTTCTCCAGCAATTATAATGTCTATATCTGGATTTTTTTCCATAAATGGTGCAGCTTCATAACTGACTTCCGGACCGCCAAGCATTATGATTGTTTCAGGCTTAGCCTTTTTTATATTACTTATTATTTTCAGAGTTTTATCTATATTCCATATATAGCATGAAAAGGCTACTATATCGTAGCCTTCCCTTATAATATCGAAAAATATATCCTCTATATTTTCGTTTATGGTGTATTCCTTTGTTCTTACCCACTCCTTGTTTACACATCCTGCCAGATATTTTATTGCAAGATTGGAATGGACAAATTTTGAGTTTAGCGTTGTAAATAATATGTTCATTTAGCCACCTTAATATCTTTTTGCCCACACGTATCTTTGAGCAAAATATTTGGAGTCAAGCTTTTCAATTACTACTTTCATTACATTTCCTGATGATGCGTGGATAAAATTGCCGCCTCCTACATACACTCCGCAGTGGGTGATTACCTTGGGCTTAAATTCTTCTTTTGGAGACTCATCATTTTTTGGATCGCCAACAAATAAATTCAGGGTATCTCCCGTATCAATTTTTATATCTTTGAGGTCTTCCGTATTCCTGGTATCAAAAAATACCAGGTCACCGAATTTAAGGCTTTCTTTGTCCACATAGACTCCTCCAGCTCCCTGTTGCTGGGATGTACGGCTAATGTTTTTGCCTGCTAGCCCATATATATAATAAACAAGTCCAGAGCAATCAAATTCATCCGGGCCGGATGCGCCATAACGGTATGGTTTGCCTAGCTGCTCAAGAAGCAGCTTATTTATAAGAATCATCTGTGGGTCTTGCTGTAATTCTATGCCCAGCTCCACTTGGGCATCTTCGTCAAGGAGCAAACTTACAGGCCTTGACTCCTGTTTTTGAGCTGTCTCTTGTATTATGAGATTATCAGTAAATACCGACAAATCGTCAAATATACTAGTAATTCCTTGGGCAAGGGAAAATCCAGGTGTCATGATAAATAACAGTGAAGAAATTGCTATTGTCCGAACTATTTTTTTATATTTCATAGGCAGCCTTCCTGTTTACCGCTGGGCGGGTGTATTTTTTTATTACAGTATATCTTCGAGTTTTTTGCTCATAACCTTTAGGGCTCTCGACCTGTGGCTAATTTTGTTTTTCTCCTCACTACTCATTTGAGCGAAGGTTTTGTCTGCTTTATCAGGTATAAATAAAGGATCATAACCAAAACCATTGTCGCCTATTTCGTTAAAGCCTATTATCCCTTCACATATTCCTTTATAAGAACCTTCTCTGCCGTCCGGAAAAGCAAGAGCAATAACAGAAACAAAGCGTCCTGTTCTCTCTTCTCTTGGCACTGACATTAGATTTTGTTTTAAAAGCTTGTTGTTTAGATAGTCTGTAGCGCCTTCTCCAGAGTATCTTGCCGAATAAACACCCGGCTCTCCATTTAGAGCGTCAACAACTAGTCCCGAATCATCGGCTATTGCAATCTTCCCCGTCAAGGCCATTACAGTTTTTGCTTTTATCATTGCATTTTCTTCAAAGCTTGTGCCTGTTTCCTCAATCTCAAGCCCCTCAAGGCCGACATCTGCAAGTGACAGAAGATTTATGCCGTACTTATCAAGGATCTCCTGGATTTCTTTAATTTTATGCTTGTTTGATGATGCAATTACAAATTCAAGCTTACCTGATTCGTCCAAATAAGGAGTATTGTCATAAAGCTCCTTTTCTTTTTATGTAATTATTGCTTGAGGCGGATAAATCTTACTGATTATATCTTGTCCAAGAATCTCTCTTTGTGCTGCATTAACTTTTTGGCATCCTTTTTCTGCAAGATCAAGAAGGGCATTAAACTGGTCTCTTGAAAAAGGTTTTTCTTCACCTGTGGACTGAATTTCAACAAATTCCCCTTGACCAGTTATTACTACATTCATGTCAACGTGGGCTCTGCAATCCTCTTCAAAATTTAAATCCAAGATACTTTCACCATCTACTATCCCAACGGATATGGCGCTTAGCATCTCTGTTATAGGAAATCTTTTAAGCCTTTTTTCTTTATGTAGCTTATCACACGCAAGGGCGAGGGCTACAAAGGCTCCGCTTATGGATGCTGTTCTTGTCCCTCCATCTGCCTGAATTACATCACAGTCTATCCAGATTGTTTTTTCTCCTAGCTTTTTCAGGTCTATGACCGAACGAAGAGATCTCCCTATAAGTCTTTGTATTTCGTGGGTTCTCCCATCAATCTTCCCTCTTACTGAATCTCTGATTTTTCGTACATTTGTTGAGCCAGGCAGCATTGAATATTCAGCACTTACCCATCCTGTGCCTGAATTTTTTAAAAAAGGAGGAACCTTGTCTTCGAAACAGGCTGTGCATATTACCTTTGTTTCTCCAAATTCAACAAGCACTGAGCCATCTGCATGCTTTATAAAGTCAGTTGTAAACTTAATATTCCTGATTTCATTGGTGTTTTTCAAGTGTGTCCTACCTTCCAAAATAGTTGTCTATTCCCATTGCTATAGCACTAGCAAGAGTATTTTGGTAGTCATTTTGCATAAGCCTCTTTGCTTCTGCAGGGTTAGACAAAAAGCCAAGTTCCACCAAAACTGCTGGCACTTTAGTTGTGTTTAGTACAATAAGTTTGTTTCCGTTTTTAACCCCTCTATTATTTACTCCAGTGTTAGAAATAAGCTGATTTTGAATGCTAGCGGCTAATTTTTTGTTGTCTTCTGTATAAAAAGCAAAGGTTTCAATGCCTGAAGCACTTGTTGCTCCAGCTGAATTGTAATGAATTGATATAAAAACATCAGCATCTGAATCATTTGCCTGGGCAGACCTGTCCCTGAGCCCCGGATATGTGTCTGAGTCTCTGGTCATAGATACTTCATAGCCCTTCGCCAAAAGAGCATCCCTCAAAAGAAGACCTGTCCTAAGCGATAGAGTTTTCTCCTGTGTCTGGGTGGAAGGAGCATATGCTCCTGGGTCCTTTCCCCCGTGTCCTGGATCAATAACAATTTTTGGTACAGCTGGAATAGTCTTATTAAAATTAATATTAAGGCTGGAAGCAGACGAATTTATTTTACTGGTGACATTATCCATAAGATAGATATTGAAGCTGCCTCCATTGGCACTGTTTTCAAATTCAAAGTATCTAATAAGGCGGTCATTCTTTTCGACCAAATAGCTTACAGGCGACGTAAGGCCGTTTAAGGCCATGCTTTCTGCAGAAAGAGTTATAGAAATAAGTCCCTCGCTTTCTTTGATATCAGAGCTTGAAACCTGGGCTAGTTTTAGGCTAAGGGTACTATTATTCCTGTCTCTTTCGTATTTTACTATGTCTTTTAGGTCTGCAGAAATTATGTTGCTGGTTCCTGAATTATCATTGTTTTGGCTTGTATTGCCATTACTATTATTTTCAAAATCAATAGTATCCATAACTGTCGAAAGGTCTGTAAAAACCTGGTCTGGTATACTAACCTGGGCATAGCTTATTGTATTCATCATAAACATGGACAAGCCAAGCATTATTATTTGTTTACTTTTCTTCATGGTGTAATCCTCCTTGTATAAGGATACCATTAATAGACAAATTATTCAATTTTATAAGGGTTTTTGTAATGCTATTGTAAAGAAAAGAGGTGTCCAAAATGAACACCCCCTTATATTCTCTTTTAAATTAATTACTCTGCTGAGGCTTCTGCATTATCCTCGTCAAGGCTGTTTTCCTTGGCTTCCTCATAAGCCTTGATAATCTGATCCTGTAATTCAAATCTCATATCCGCATTAATAGGATGTGCAATGTCTCTGAATTCCCCTTCAGATACTTTTCTACTTGGCATAGCAATAAATAGTCCGTTTTGTCCCTCAATAATTTTAATATCATGAACGACAAATGCATTATCAAAAGTAACTGAAACAATTCCTCTCATTTTTCCTTCATCTGATAGTTTTCGAACTCTCACATCTGTAATCTGCATAGTCACTACACTCCTTCTGATATGTTATTTGTTAAAATGATTTGACAATAGTTTACAATAAACATGCAATTTTTGCAAGCAAAAAACTGATAATTATAATTTTTTTATAAATTATTAAGATTGTTAAATATCTTGTCTATATATTAGTAAAAACGATTTCATAATTAACAATAATTTTTGGCGATTACTTTATATTCTAATTTTTAATTATTTATGTCCATTACTCCTCTATCTGATTTGTTTTAAATTAATTTTTCATAAAAATTTTCACTAATACTTATATCGATGTTTTGAGCATCATTTAGTGTCATTAAAGAAAAATAGTTTTGCGTGTCTTTTTTTTCCGTTTTCATTTCCATAAATACAGCCTTGGCAACTACCCTTGCTTCGAATTCCTTCATCAGATCTTCCATTCCCTTTAAGGTGCCGCCAGCTCTCATAAAATCATCGACAAGGATTACTTTTGCCCCCTTTTTTATCGACCTTCTCGGAAGAGCCATGTTCTGAATTTTCCCACTGGTGCTGGACATGTAATTTATAGCCAAAGATGGCCCTTCTGTGATTCTTGCATTTTTTCTCACTATTACAAGTGGCAAATTCATTGCCTTAGCTGTCATCACTCCAATGGGTATCCCTTTTGCCTCTATGGTGACTACATAGTCTACATCAGAGTAGTCAATAACAGAAGCAAATAAATCACCAACTATTTTTGCAATATTTGGGCTTGAAACAAGATCGTTTAGATACAAAAAACCGCCCACCAGCTTTCTGTCTTCGTCTTTAATTCTATCAATGATACCCTCAATATCAGCTATTGCCAGCCTTTTTGTTCTGAAGGGGATTGCCTTTATTCCTCCAGCTGCCCCAGATATGGTAATCACTTTCCCCAGCTCCATTTTTTCAAATACATTTTTTACAACAGATATATCTTCACTTAGGGTTGATTTGGCTGTGTCAAACATATTCGTAAACTGACCAAGAGTAAATGTTTTGTTTGGATTGTCGGTAAGTATCTTAACTATTGCCCCAATTCGCTCACTTTTTTTAAGCTTCATAAAATCCCCTTTTTTCTAATAATGATTTTCAAGCATATTGATAATTTGTTTTCTTAGATATACGCCTACTATGTCAGAGAACCTCTCGATATTGCTGATATAGGCAAAATCTCTTCCAAAAATCCTCTGCTCTACACCAAGGTCTTCATAGTCACCTGTAAAGACACCCAATACCGCAATATCCTTGGTCCTAAGACTGCGTACTGCTCTTGCAGTGTCGTCAACTGCAGCCTCCCCTTTATATGCCTTTGTAGAGGACGAAGACATGCTTCCTGCTCCAGTAAGCCGTTCATCATTTGGTTTCCCATCGCTTAGGACAATTAAAACCTTATGGTCTTCCTGCCTTTGCTCAAGAAGCTTACCAATTGTTGCTATGGCCAGCCCATCCCTGTTGCTCCCTTGGGCAAAGAAGCTGAAAATATTTTTATTTTTTATCTCCGGATCATCAAAATCTCTGTAATGCTTTATTATGGTGTAATCAAAAAGATTACTGAAGCTGCTTACCCTGCAGGGTATCCTTGCAAGAGTAAGGGCCTGGGCTATTATGTAAGCCTGTATAGCCACGAGACTTTGTCTCATTCTTTGAGAACCGCTACCGTCCAGCAAAATATCTACTGCAATTTCTCCCTTGTCATCTCTATAATTTTTATAAAAAACCTTGTCATCACCAAGCACTGCCCTGCGCCATATGCGTTCAGGCCGAAGGAGACCATTATCAAGCCTTGTATTCGAAAGGTTGAGGTCAGCTGTTATTGTGCTAATAAGACTGTCTCTTAGCTTCGTTATATTTCTCTGGTATAACCAGCTTGTATACTGGTAGTGGTCAATATTAAAATCTCTTGCATTGTCAAGAAGGGTCTTATT
>JBDHVO010000030.1:0-9296 GCA_039809675.1 Proteocatella sp. | reverse complement strand
TCTTTTTTTGCATCATCATATACGCCTTTTACAACAACAGCGGCCTGCTCAGATGCACATATAGTCCCATTGTCAAAGGTCTTAGATACAATAATTGAATTTACAGCCATTTTTATGTCAGATGAATCATCTATAAGGGCAGGGGTATTTCCGTTTCCTACTCCTACTGCCGGCTTGCCTGACGAATACGCCGCCTTTACAAGGCCAGGACCTCCTGTAGCCAATACAAGGTCTGCACTCTTCATAGCCTCCATCGAAAGCTCTATGCTTGGCTCATCTATCCAGCCTATTATTCCCTCAGGTGCTCCAGCCGCTACAGCTGCTTCAAGGACAACCCTTGCTGCCTCAACTGTACATCTCTTGGCGTTAGGGTGAGGAGAAAATATAATACCATTTCTTGTTTTTAGGGATAAGAGGGATTTGAAAATTGCTGTTGAGGTTGGATTTGTTGTTGGTATAACCGCCGCCAAAACTCCAATAGGCTCAAGTATCTTTTTAAACCCAAAGGCTCTGTCATCCTCAATAATTCCGCAGGTCTGGGTATTTTTGTAGGCATTATATATATATTCTGAGGCAAAGTGATTTTTTATAACCTTATCCTCAAGAACTCCCATATTGGTCTCCTCAACAGCCAGCTTTGCCAGAGGAATTCTCTCTCTCGCTGCTGCCGTTGATGCTGCCAGGAATATCTTGTCAACCTGTTCTTGGGTATAGGTTGCAAATATGCGCTGAGCCTCTTTAATTTCTTCGATTTTTAATTTAAGAGCATCAATACTATCAACACTTTCTAACCTGTTTAAGTTTTCTGACATTTGAAATCCTCCTATTTAATTTAATTCGTGATAACTTTCCCATATGCGTGTATTTTTTGTCTATTTATGCGAATATGATATAAGTAAAGATTTAACATTTGCATATTTTATTCACAAGTGCATTTTTAAGCAGCGGCTTGATTTTTATTTGTCGAAGCCCTGGTATCATCGCATTTCTTCCCGGGAAATTATACACATATTATCATTGCCAGAAAATTAAGGCAATAGGAAAACGATTATTCCATTATACCTTTATCATATACAGGTTATATCATTTTTGATATACCTCCCAAAACTAAAAATAACAACCATACTCCCGGGTTCTTTCCCTTAGCTTTTCTAAAAACTTCACAACATGCTTCTTGTTGGTGTAGGAGTTTTTGTATATAAGTATATCCTTCATATATTTGGCATAGGATCCGCATCTTAGCTGGACCAAGCCGTATTTGTCAAGTATATGCTGAGGAACCGGCGAGGTCCACATATATGTATTAGGGATTGCTTCCAAAATCTCAAACTGGGACCCTCTTTCATACACATAGATTACCTTGTTTTGCCTGTATTCCTCCCTATCATTATCGTCTAAATCCACATACTCCCCTGACGGCAGCCTCTTGTCCCCGTATACAACCTCTATACAGTCTTTGAGATCTTCGTCATTGCGCACGTGTTTTTCAGCTATAAGGCTTTTTTTTGATGTAAGCAGGAGGTAGTCGAATTCAAGAATTGCCTTGTACTCCAGCTTCTTGAGATTTAGCAGGGAAAGATAATAGCCTTCATGGATAGAGTTATACCTTATTATTCCGATATCATAATTGAAGTCAATAACATTACCTATGGTTTTCATGGCATTGGTTTCGTGGTAGTGGATTCTTAGTTTTTCTTCCTCATTTAAAGAGCCTATGTACTCACTGAATACATCTGCTATATAGCTGGCTCTTGGGACAGAAAGTCTTAGATTTACAACTCTTTCAGCAGAATCAGAATACTCTGAGGTCAGGCTGCCTACCTGAAAAACTATGTCCTTGGCCTGGTTAATGAAGCGCTGGCCTTCCCTTGTTGTGGATATACCCTTGGTTGTCCTTTCAAAGATAACAATATTAAATTCCTCCTCCAGCTTCTTAACCGCCCTGCTGAGATTTGACTGGGCCACATAGAGTTTTTTTGCTGCCAGAGACATGGATGAATGCTTGTCTATTTCTATTACATACCTTAGATCACTAAAATTCATAATTTCACCCTTTTTGAGTATTTTTCACATCCTGGCTAAGTCCGTAAACCTTATCCAGCTTTTGCACAAACATAATTCCATGACCGGGCTCGCTTATTCTTGCCGCCTTATCTATGGCCTGGCAGATTTTATCTGCCTTTTGGTCCTCAGCAACTATTATAACCATTTCTTTTTCTGGTTCAATTGCTATGGCAAATACCTTGCTTGTTTCGTGGATGCCCGAGCCTCTGGCATGAAAAATCGTAGCCCCCCTGGCTCCCGCAGCATTGGCTGCATCCACAACATCCTCAGACTGCCCCCTGTCAACTATTATGCTTATCATATTGTACTTAAGTCCCACTGAATCATCTCCTTCATACTCTAATACAGTTTTGCACTGCCTTGTACCAACGAGGCCGCTTAGGGGCATGGAAAAGCAAATCCCCTTGTTTGGTTTTTGAAAATCAAAATGCTCAGCAGCCGCCTGCATAAAGCTGTCTGATTTCCCCTTGTTAGAAACCAGCAAAACCACTTCCTTTTCTAACCTGTCAAGCTCAAGAAACTTCAGGAAGCTCCCTCTTACAGTTCCTTTGCCTATTATTATGGTTCCTCCCCCTATCCCGCAGGCTTTGGCAAAGGCAAGGACCTTGCTGCCCTTGCCATAATTGGCAATAACAACATTAAGCATATAGTAATCAGGAGGGCTAAGCTCCGTGTAATCAAAATTCTCCACCTAAGAGACACCTTCCTTTCTGGTTTTCAGTTTGAATATAAGGCCAAGAAGCTGCAGGGTTATGATTGGCATCATGGCAACCATGGCAATCATCCCAAAGCCATCTGCCAAAAGATCAGCCGTTTCAATAGCAGAGGCCGCCCCATGGGTCAGGGCAAGAATAAAGGTGGCTGTCATAGGCCCCGTAGCAACTCCCCCTGCATCAAAGGCAATACCCACAAAGAGCTTGGGTACAAAAAATGTAAGACCCAAAGAAATTATATAGCCCGGCAAAAGATAATGCCACAGCTGGACCTCAGGCACAGATATCCTGACCATAGAAAGAGCCACCGCAACACCAACTCCTAGGGTAAGGGATATAAGGACAGACCTTCTTTTTACATAACCTGATGTAACCTCCTCTATCTGGTGGGTAAGCACGTGGACTGCCGGCTCAGCCAAAATAGTTACAAAGCCTATAGCAAAGCCGACAAAGACCATGGTGCCAAGAGAGTACCTGGTTGCAAGCTCAACTCCTATATACTGTCCAATCCTCATAAAGCCAAAATTCACCCCAAGGAAAAAGAACAAAAATCCCAAAAAAACATATATCAGGCCAAAGAAAATCCTCCTTGACTCCCTCCTTGAAACAAAATTATAGACAATAGATATAATTACAAAGACAAAGCCAAGGGGGGTAATAGAAATCACGCTGTCCTTCAGGGCATGAGGAAGGAGGCTCTTGAAATATTCAAGACTGGTCCCGGAGAAAGCTTCTAAATTCAAGGTCCCAGAAAATCCTTCGTCCCCTCTTAAAAGACCCAGAGTCATAATTCCAAGGATTGCTCCTATTGAGGTGATCCCCAAAAGACCAAAGCCCTCATCATCCTTGCTGTCTGATTTTTTTATATGAGAAATCCCCAGAGAAAGGGCCAGAACAAAGGGCACCGACAGGATTCCCGTAGTGGCACCTGATGCGTCAAAGGCAATCGCCTGAAACTGTGGCGGAGTGAAAAGGGCCATAAGGAGGATAAGGGAGTAAAAACCAAGGAGAATATAATTTATGGATATATTATAAAAAATCCTTATAAAGCCAACAACAAGCATAGCTGCAATACCCAGAGAAACAGTAATCATTATGGTCCTTGCCGAAACTGCTCCTCCTGTGATCTGGTCTATCTGGCTGGCCAGGATCATAAGATCAGGCTCTGCCAGGGAAATAAAAAAACCAAGAATAAGACCCACCACAATAACAATCCGCAATTTGTTTTTCCTTGTTATAAGGGTCCCCAGTAAGCTGCCCAGGGGCTCAATACCAAGATCCACGCCTACGAGAAAAAGTGCCAGCCCAAAAATAACGCTTGCCGCACCTGTCCCAAACATCATCAGCATACTCCTTGGTATAGGAATCAGGGTAAGGTGCAGGAGGGTCACTATAAAAACAATAGGCAAGACAGATGCCAGAACCTCTTTTATTTTTTTCGAAAAAATACCCAATAAATCACTCCCCTTCTCTTATTATTGTCCCTCTATGTTAGCATATTTATCAGGCTTAATCAAACGAGCCCGTATTTTATTTACAAAAAATATAAATAATAAATGAAATTTTCAATTTATTGATAATCTTAATTGTTTTGGATATAATTGAAGAAGATAGGCTAATAAAATTGAAGAAGAAAGACTACTAAAAAGGAGACTTAGAAATGAAAATTCGAAAAAAACAATTCTGGCTGCTGCCCTTTATTCTATTGTCCCTATTACTATCTGGATGTAGCAATAAGAGTACCCCCTTGGATGAGTCCTCAAATACAGACCATAGACTAAAAATTGTAACAACCATCTACCCTCCCTACGATTTTGCAAAAAACATAGTGGGAGAAAATGCAGATGTTACTATGCTCCTCCCCCTTGGCACAGAAAGCCACAGCTATGAACCTTCCCCAAAGGATCTTGTCGCAATCCAGGATAGTGATCTCTTTATATATGCTGGTGGCGTAGGCGATTACTGGGTTGACAGAGTGCTTTCCTCCATGGGCAATAAGGCGCCAAGGACCTTTGTCCTGATGGATGCAGTTGCCCTTTTAAAGGAAGAGCACAAGGAGGGCATGGCCGAAGACAAGGAGGAGGATGAGGAGCTTGACGAGCATGTCTGGACATCTCCCAAAAATGCCCTTACCATCACCTCCCAGCTGGCAGAGGAAATTTCTATCCTTGACCCTGAAAACAAGGAGCTCTACCAAAAAAACAAGGAGACCTATGAAGAAAAACTCAGGGAGCTGGATGCTGAGCTTACAGAAATTATAAAAAACGCAAAAAGGCATACAATTGTTATAGGGGACAGATTTCCCTTTAGGTATCTGACCCATGATTATGGCCTGGATTACTATGCCGCCTTCCCTGGCTGCAGTACAGAAACCGAGCCTAGCGCAGCCCAGGTTGCTTTTTTGTCAGACAAGGTCGGGCTTGAGCAAGTCCCGATAGTCTTTTATCTGGAATTTTCAAATGGCAAGGTGGCCGAGGCCATAGCCAGGGATTCTGGCGCAAAAACCTCTATCCTCCACTCTGCCCACAACGTCTCACGCCAAGACTTTGAGGCGGGTATAGGGTATCTTGATATTATGAAAAAAAATATACTTGCTCTTAAGGAGGCTCTGAACTAATGGCAATCTTAGAATGCGAAAACCTGACCCTGGCCTATGACAGCAATATTATTATAGACAAGCTAAGCTTCAAGGTAAACAAGGGAGATTATGTATGTATAATAGGGGTCAACGGCTCAGGCAAGAGTACCCTGGTCAAGGCTATCCTGGGCTTAAAAAATCCATCTCAGGGCACAATAGCCTATGGGGATAAGCTCGCCAAAACCCAAATCGGCTATTTGTCTCAGCAAAATGAAAGTCACAAGGATTTTCCAGCCTCAGTGCTTGAAGTCGTGCTTTCAGGCTGCCTTAACCACAAAAAAATCTCACCCTTTTTCCCAAATAGCCTCAAAAAAATTGCCAGAGACCAGATAAAGCTTTTGGAGCTTGAGCCTATAGCCAAAAAAAGCTTCCAGGAGCTTTCAGGGGGTCAAAGACAAAGGGTGCTTCTTGCAAGAGCCCTATGCAGTACCCAGAGCCTCCTCCTTCTTGACGAACCTGTATCCGGCCTTGACCCTGGGGTTACAGAGCTTATGTATAAGACAGTTAAAGACCTTAATGACAAGGGCATGACTATAATCATGGTATCTCATGATGTGAGGGCTGCCATAAGGTATTCAAGTCATGTCCTCCACCTGGACAAGGACCAGTCTTTTTTTGGAACTAAGGACGAATATCTAAAATCTGATAAGGCTAAAAGGCTGCTGAAAGGAGATGTATGCTTTCACTAATAACCCAAATGCTTGGTTACCAGTTTCTTGTTAACGCCTTAATTGTCGGGATTCTAGTATCCCTGTGCGCTGCCCTTCTTGGCGTCAATTTGGTTCTAAAGAACTATGCCATGATTGGAGATGGCCTGTCTCATGTAGGCTTTGGAGCTCTTGCAGTAGCCACAGCTGTGAATATGGCCCCCCTCCAGTTTGCCCTGCCGATAGTTATTGCTTCCGCCTTTTTTCTTCTTAGGTTAAACGAAAACAGCCGCCTCAAGGGGGATTCGGCCATAGCCCTCTTTTCCACCTCGGCCCTTGCTGTCGGGGTCACTGTAAGCTCTCTGGCCAAGGGGATGAATACAGATATCTATTCCTATATGTTTGGCAGTATTTTGGCCATGACCAGGACCGACGTAATAATCAGCGTTATAATGGCAGCTGTAGTCCTTGTCCTCTTTATCCTCTTTTACCATGAGCTTTTTGCTGTAACCTTCGACGAGACCTTTGCAAGGGCAACAGGAGTAAAGGCAGGCCTTTACAACAGCCTCCTGGCTATTCTAACCTCAGTTACCATAGTCCTTGGCATGAGAATAATGGGAGCCCTGCTGATTTCAAGCCTTATAATCTTCCCTGCCCTAACCTCTATGCAGGTCTTCAAAAGCTTCCGATCTGTAATTATAAGCTCAACCCTCATATCTGCCCTTTGCTTTGTAGCCGGAATAATTGTAAGCTATAACTATTCGACTCCTACGGGAGCCAGCGTCGTAATAGTTAACCTAATCCTCTTTCTCTTATTTTTACTTATAAACAGGTTAAGGAGAGTCTTTTAATATTTTATAAAAAAGGAGCCCTGGTAAAATAAAAAATATTTTACCAGGGCTCCTTTTCAAACTACAAAAACAAGGGTAGTTGCCTATCTTTCTTCCCTAAAATAAGGTACCGAAAGATCCTTGGGAGGTTTGTCCTCAGGCTTGTTTTTTCTTGTACTAACTATTATTACCCCTATGGTGCTCAGATAAGGCAGCATGTCTATTAGATACTGGGATATATGGATTCCCATACCCTGGAGCCTAAAGCCCAAAATATCAAGGCCTCCAAAGAGGATAGCCCCCATCATGGCTTTTACAGGCTTCCACGAGGCGAATATTACAAGAGCTACGGCTATCCAGCCCCTGCCTCCTGTTATACCCTCCTGCCATACAGGTACTGTTACAAGGGATAGATAGGCTCCCCCAAGGCCTGCCAGGGCACCTCCAAATATTATGTGGATATATTTATATAAATCGATATTTATACCCGAGGCATCAGCCGCTGCCGCATTTTCACCAACAGCCTTCAGGTTGTTGCCCCACCTTGTTTTGTTGAAGTAAAAGAGGGAGCCAAATACAAGAAGATAACTAAGGTAGACAAAGACATTTTGTTTAAAGAGGATTTCTCCTAAAAAAGGGATGGCCGCCAGACCCGGAATTTCAAAAGTTCTAAATAGGGCCTTTACTGCCTCCGGAGCCGAGTTTCCAACCCAGGCCTTTCCAACAAAGCTGGCAAAGCCTTCTCCAAATATGGTCAGGGCCAGGCCCGATACTACTTGATTGGCTCTCAGAGTTATTGTCAAAAGGGCGTAGATTCCGCCGCCTACAGCTCCTGCAGCCATAGCTCCCAGCATAGCGAGGAAGGGATTGCCTGTAACAAAGCCTGTTCCAAAGCCTATTACAGCTCCCATTATCATCATGCCTTCCACTCCAAGGTTGAGGTTGCCGGCTTTTTCTGTGTATATTTCTCCTATAGTTGCAAACAGCAGGGGAGTTGCAGCTCCAATGGCTGCGGCAAAAAGTGTTATCAGCATTATTTTGCCCTCCTTACCAGCTTGTATTTTACAAAAAATTCAGAGCCAAGCACAAAAAAGAGGATTATGCCCTGCATCATGCCTGCAACTGCAGACGGTATCTGCATGGATACCTGAACAAAGCTTCCTCCCTGCAGGAGTATGGCAAAGGCAATTGATGTAAGAAATACATATTGGGCCTTTAGACCTGATAGCCAGGCAGTAATGATTGCAGTATAGCCATAGCCTCCTGATAGGGTGTAGGTCAGAGTTTTTTCAAGGGCCGATGCCTGGATCATGCCTACCAGGCCTATAAGGCCGCCAGACATGGTGATAGCAAAAAGGATAATCCAGTTTACATTCATACCTGCGTATTTTGCAGTATTTATACTTTCACCGACAACCTCTATCTCGTAACCTTTTTTTGTGTATTTTATAAAGACATACATAATTACTGTTAATATAAGGGCTATAATCCACCCTATATGGAGGCCCAAAAAAGTGGGTAAAAAGGCATTTTCGCTGAAGGTTGGTATCTTAGGAAAGCCTGTTGCTGCCGGGTCCTTCCATGGACCAAACTGAAGGTACTGGACAATTTTGATAGCAACATAGTTAAGCATCAGGGTAAAGATGGTTTCGTTTGTCCCAAGCTTAACCTTGAACATTGCCGGAATGAGGGCCCAAAACCCGCCGCAGACTATGGCAGCCGCTGCCATTGCAAGCAGCAGCAAGGGTCTTGCCAGAGCTTCCCCGTAATTAAGGGCAACAAAGGAGGCTCCAAGGGCCCCCATCATTATCTGGCCTTCAGCTCCTATGTTCCAAAACTTCATTTTGAAGGCTACAAGTATTCCAAGGGACGTAATTAAAAGGGGGACTGCCTTGTTAACTGTTTCCTGGAGTCTCATCTGACTTCCTATTGCTCCCATAAACATTTCCCCAAATACCTCCAGGGGGTTGTAGCCTATTATTCCAATAAATATTCCCGAAAAAACAAGGGCCGATATTATGGCTATTCCTCTTACCATAAGGACAAACCTGCGGTCAGCTTCTTCTCTTTTTGCAATTTTAAGCATCTTGACCTCCCTGTCCCTCTTCTTTTAGGTTATCTTTTTTTCTTTCTGCCTTATATTTTTCTATGTCATCCATGGTTCCGCCTGCCATAAGAATTCCTACTTCTTCCTTGCTTGTGTGGTCTGTGCCCACTACACCTGTAACCATCCCGTCATAAATTACAGCTATCCTGTCACATATCTCCAGAAGTATGTCCAGGTCTTCTCCAATAAAAAGTACGGCTACTCCCTTTTTCTTTTGTTCCACAATCAGTTCGTAAATATGGTATCAGTCTCCAATATTTAGCCCCCGTAGTCGGTAGGTAGTTATACGGGGTTGTG
>JBDHVO010000029.1:0-9382 GCA_039809675.1 Proteocatella sp. | reverse complement strand
GGAATCTTAAGCAGGGTCTGAGACCCATACCCAAATTCGCTATTGATAGAAAGGCTGCCCCCGAGGGTTTCGATATTCTTTCTTACAACGTCCATCCCCACGCCTCTGCCTGAGAACTCTGTTACGTCATCATTTGTGGAAAAGCCTGCACTCATAATAAGGCCTATGGCTTCCTTATGGGTATAGTCTGCTTTTGGTTTTGTAAGCAGGCCACGGCTTTCTGCCTTATTTAGGACTCTTTCTACATCAATCCCCCGGCCGTCATCAGTTATGGTTATAAGAACCTCACTGCCTGTGTGACTAGCCGAAAGAAGGATAGTCCCCTGGGCCTCTTTACCAGCTGCAAGCCTGTCTTCAGCAGACTCCTCAATTCCGTGATCCATGGAATTCCTTACTATATGCATAAGGGGGTCACCCAGACTATCTACTATGGACTTGTCAACCTCTGTATCTTCACCCTCTATAATAAGCCTGCAATCCTTATCCAGCTTTTTGCTCATATCTCTGACAATACGGTTCATCTTCTGGAAAACTCCAGCAACTGGCACCATCCTGAGGGACATAGCTATATCCTGAAGCTCATCATTTAGCTTTCTAAGCTGCCTTGCTGCCTTTGTAAAATTATCTAGCTTAAGACCTTCAAGGTCAGGAGAGGATGTTACCATAGACTCTGTGATTACTATTTCACCAACGACTGCCATAAGCTGGTCCAGCTTGCTAAGATTTACGCTTATAAGGCTTTGCTTGGCTCCTGTATGCTGAACGGCCTGGGTCTGGGCATTTGCTTCTGGAGCCTTGTCAGCAGATAATGCTTTGTTTTCTCCGCTCTCTCCCTCGAGCCTTGGACTAATTTTCTCGCTTTTTGCCTCTTCAAGATGAGGCTGACCTATAAATTCAAACTCCCTAATGTTTACTGAGTTTTGGATTGCTCCTGCCGCTATAGTCATCTCGTCCTTATTTTTTAAGCTGATAAAAAGCCCGTCTTCGATTATTTTACCAGCTGTTTCAGGATTGCTTTCTACATCAGAGGGTTCAAAAGCAGGCTCAAGGCCTAATTCCCTGAGAGAATTTATAAGCATAAAGGCTCTTAGGTTCTCCATGCCAATTCCCTCATCAAAAAATACCCTTATTGTATTTGTCAGCCCAGCAGCTTCCTTTTGCTCCTGCTCCTGATCCTGCTTCAATTCAGTCTGGGAAGCTCCTGATGCCTGCCTTGTGCTAATTTTATCCAGATACCTATTAATATTATTTATATACTTGTCGATATTATCATTGAAGGGTTCACCGTTTTCAAGTTTTTTTATTTCTCCGGAAATGTAATCAACAGAATTGAACACGAGATCGAATAATTCTCTGCGGTCTTCTTCCTTAATGGCATCCATGCCCTTTTCTCTTATATAGAAAAATAGGTCTTCTATCCTATGGGAAATATTCATCATTGCAGAAAATTCCATCATTGCTGATGAGCCTTTAATTGTATGCATTATACGAAATATTTCGTTTATATGGTCTTGGGTAAAATCTTTATCCTGCTCCGCTGAAATCAATATATCCTCCAGCTGGGCAAGAAGGGAATTTGTTTCAAATAGATACATATCTAACATTGAATCCATTCCGTTATCCATAAATAAGCACCGCCTTGTCTTTTATAATTTACTTGTTATATAATGTTATCGGATATTATTAATAAAAATTAATAGATTATGTATAAAAAGGTGAAAAAATGGCAAATGCTTTAAAGGTAACTACACCTCCTACCACAACCTACAACAATACCCTCAAGGGCAGCCCCCATGTCGTCCAAAGCCCCAGCATAAAAAACCAGGTCGACTTAAACAGGGTTACAAGGCAGGATTCTAAAGAAAATCAGCAGGGCTTTAATAAGCAGGGTCTGCTTCATTACGAGTCTAATTATAACAAATTTCTCGAAAATATTCAAAGATCTTTGCCTCTTTCTACAGTCCTCAGTGAGCTTATGGGGTCTGGCTTTTCAGGCCTTATAGAAAATCCGGCAACCTCCCAGACTATGATTGAGAATCTCCAAAGACTTATGGATCTGGTTAAAATGGACCAGGGGGACCTTCCTGATTTTATAAAAAACCAGCTCCAAAGCTCCACTGGCTTTAGGTCTGCTTTTTTTGATGTTCTAAGAGACCTGATGAATCATTCGGACTCTATTGACTTTCGTAGCGATATTTTGAAATTTTCCAAGAAATTCAACGATATGGCTTCCAATCAAAGAATCCTGAGCGAAATTTTTAAAAACCTTGCAGATATTGCCAGGTCTATTCCAGGCCGTGACAGCCAGGCCCTGTCCCAAATGGCAGACGCCCTCAATACCGAAGCAGCCAGGGGCGATACTGGCTCTAACCTGGCTCTTTTAAAAAATGAAATCCTCCCCCTCTTGTCTAAATACATAGTTCATACCAACGATTTTGGCAGGGTTAGGGATCTTTTGAGCCAGCTTTCTCTTAATATATCAAGATATGAAAGTGGAACCAGGGAGGATGTTATAAATGCCATGAAAACCCTTAGCCTTTATGGGAGCTTTCGCGAACGAATAGGCAGCCTTGACGAAAAAGGAATAGAATATATACTTGACCGCCTTGTAAGCGAAAAATTAGATAAATCAAATCTGTTTGCTGATAGTCTTTCAGATATTATTGATAAGGGCCTAAAGGGGCAGGCAGGCTATGAAAACAAGGCTCTGTTTGAAAGCATGGCAAGGTCAGCACTTGTAAACCAGAGTGTTTATATGCCTCTTATCCATACCCTGATCCCATTTGAGCTTGATGGTAAGCTCCTCGTATCTGAAATGTGGGTAGACCCAGACGGAGCCAGCGCCTCTTCAGGCAATAAAGAGGACAGGATTACAAGAATATATCTCAAATTCGATATAGGAGGCCTGGGGACGTTTGACCTGGTCATGAACATCCAGAACAAAAAAGTCGACCTCCAGCTGTTTTGCCCTGGCCAAATGGAAAGGGATTTTGGAGAAATCAGGTCAAATGTCAGAAGCATTGTCGAAAACAACTCCCTGATTAATAATAATGTTTTCGTCGACAAAAATGAAGGCAGCCTTTCAATATCTGAAGTGTTCCCAAAAATAAAAGAAGGAAGAAATAATATAAATGTCACCATATAATCCTAATTTAAACAAAAAAGCTGTCGCTCTCCAGTACGACGATGATAAAAATGCAGCTCCAATAATAGTTGCCTCTGGCATGGGCTATATGGCCGAAAAAATCCTTGATACAGCCCTGAAAAACAATATCCCTGTCCATGAGGATGCATCCCTGGCCACTATCCTTACCCAGCTTGAGCTGGGAGAGCAGATTCCTGAGGAGCTCTACAAAACAGTAGTCGATATATATGTATACCTTTTAAATTATTCAAATAAGTAAAAAAGAAGGTTTCAGCAGAGTAAGCCCAGGCTATCTCTATGCTAAAACCTTCTTGTCTTATTTGTACATTACATCGCTGTATTTTTCATTTGTTTCAAAGGCCTTGACTGCATAGGAGCAGGTAGGCTTTATTTTTTTGCCCTGAAGCCTGGCCTGGTCTACTGCCGCATCAACCAGCTTGCCGGCAAGACCCTTACCTCTTTGGTCATCCCTTACATAGGTGCTGGAAAGCTCCCACACATCCCCATCTCCCTTCAAAAGGACGAAGGCTGCTGCCTCTCCTTTTTCATCAGGCAGGTAAATCCTGTTTTTCTCTACTATGAAATCCATTAAAGCCTCCTAAAAATTAGCAAGAATTGTATCCTTAATATATTCCTTGATTGGTTTTTTGTCGATCGTAGGCTCTGCTAAGGTGACAAGGTCTGGAGTAATCCTAAAGAAATTTATTATTAATTTATTTTCTTTTACAAGAAACTCTTCCTTGTTGGCAGGTATAAACACTACTTCCAGGCTCTCAGTCCTTATGTCCTTTTCCTTGTTGATTTCATCTACCAGGGAGTCCAGATTCAGGACCTTTAGAGGTGCTACCATCTCCTTCATATAGGCAAGGTCCTCTAGCATCCACATATTATTATTCCAAAATTGTCTTTCCTTTTTACTTCCTCCGTTAAGCATTTCTCTGTTTGTTATAGCACTTAGAGATTTTCTTACAGATTCTGCATTAAATTCATCATCATAAAGCAGCTTCATTTCCGGATAGCTGCTTAGCTCCGCAAGGTATTTTTCGGAAACCTTTTCCTTTTCGCTTGTTGCTGTCCAAAAATATAGCATGGACTCGATTACATTCATATTAACCTTAATATCTTTCAGCATTTTGATCCCCTTTTTTATAAAATTTTAAAGAGCGGATATCTCCGCCCTTATTCTAACACTTTTTTTATCTGGTCTGCCATAAAATTCTTCTTTTTCGCAAAATTTTCTTCGTTTTTGGTTATAGCATAATAAACCAAGGACTCTGTTACTATCTGGACCCACGTGGCCAAGAGGTCCTCATCCTTGCCATGATCTCTGGCAAACTGCCTTATGTCGTTTTCCAGCTCCCTGTTAAGGTCTACAACGCTTGGGAGTATGTTTTTTGAATATACAGGATGTGCCAACACTTCAAGGGCAAACCTTTGCTCTGACATGGTTTTCTTTGTGTAGGCCTGGAGCTTATCCATCATCTTGTCTACATCGTGGATGTTTTTCCTGAAAATATCCACCGTTCCCGTTTTATATCTTTCATAGCAGCGCTTTACACAGGCTATGACAGCATCATTTTTGTCTGAAAAGTAATAATAGAGCAGGGCTTCATTGACCCCTGCCTTTGCAGTGAGTTTTTTGGTTGACGCCTTATCTATCCCATATTCCGTAAATGCCTCTATAAAAGCATCCAGCATCTCTTCTCTTTTTATATCCGATTTCATATGACCCTCCTGCCCTAAGTACAAACCCTATATTACCATATATTTAACCATTTTTTCATTAAATATTCACATCTTACAAAAATATTTTTAGTCAGGCTTATTAAATTAAATAATAATTGAAATTTAAAGGACGTGTTTATAAGGCATTATTTACAAAAGCCTCCCTGTTAAAGGAGGCTTTTGTCTTAATGGTGGGCACTTAATCTGTTTAGTGCTTTTTTTAGCTTGTATTCCAGGTACTCTAATTCTCTTTGGTCAGATACCTGCTTCATTTTGTCTTCAACACGCTTTTTGGCTTCCTGAGCCCTTATTATGTCTATATCTGCAGTGTATTCAATAGCGTGGGTTATCAGGGTGACCTGGTCTTTTTCCACACGGAGGAGGCCTTCCGCTATACATATGTCCTTAGCTTCCCCCTTGGACTTTAAGGCACCCTTTCCTATTGGAAGAATGGATACAAAGTCTATGTGGTTTGCAAGCACCATTAGGTCTCCCTCTGTAGTTCTGACCTTGAGGCTCTCTGCCTTGTTATCAAAGAATAGGCCATCCGGGGTAACTACTCGCAAATTAAATTCGCTCATTTTTTATACCCCCTTTTTTGCTTTTTCCAGGGCCTCTTCTATCGTTCCTACAAACAGGAAGGCTGATTCAGGAACGCTGTCATGCTCTCCATCAAGAATTTCTTTAAAGCCCTTTATTGTATCCCTAAGGGGCACATATTTTCCTTGCATTCCAGTAAACTGCTCAGCAACTGAAAATGGCTGGGATAAGAAGTTTTGGATTTTTCTGGCCCTTGCAACTATAGTTTTGTCTTCATCAGAAAGCTCGTCCATTCCAAGGATGGCTATTATATCCTGGAGCTCCTTGTATCTTTGAAGGGTTTCCTGAACCTCCCTTGCCACGTCATAGTGTTCTTTTCCCACTATGTCCGGTGTAAGTATACGGGAGTTAGAGTCAAGAGGGTCTACTGCCGGGTAGATTCCAAGTGAGGCAATATTTCTTGACAGTACTGTTGTTGCGTCAAGATGGGCAAAGGTTGTTGCCGGAGCTGGGTCAGTAAGGTCGTCAGCTGGCACGTATACTGCCTGAACAGAAGTAATGGAACCTTTTTTTGTAGAGGTGATTCTCTCCTGAAGGGCTCCCATTTCTGTGGCCAAGGTAGGCTGGTAGCCTACCGCCGACGGCATACGGCCAAGAAGGGCAGATACCTCTGAGCCTGCCTGGGTAAACCTGAATATATTATCAATAAACAAAAGCACGTCCTGACCTTCTTGGTCTCTGAAGTATTCAGCCATAGTAAGACCTGTAAGGCCAACCCTCATCCTTGCTCCAGGCGGCTCGTTCATTTGGCCGAACACCAGGGCAGTCTTGTTGATAACCCCTGTCTCAGTCATCTCTGCATAAAGGTCATTTCCTTCTCTTGTTCTCTCTCCAACTCCTGAGAATACAGAGATGCCTCCGTGCTGCTTGGCTATGTTGTTTATAAGCTCCATTATAATAACGGTCTTGCCAACTCCTGCTCCTCCAAAGAGGCCGATTTTTCCTCCCTTGAGGTAGGGAGCAATTAGGTCTACTACCTTGATTCCTGTCTCAAGGATCTCAGTGCCTGTTTCCTGATCTTCGTAGCTTGGAGCAGGTCTATGGATTGGCCACCTATCAGCAGATGTTACCTGAGGCCTATTGTCCACCGGCTCTCCAAGAACGTTGAATATTCTTCCAAGAGTATTGGGGCCTACTGGCACAGCTATAGAGCTTCCAGTATCTACAGCCTTTGTCCCTCTTATAAGACCGTCAGTTGAGCTCATGGCAATACATCTTACTGTATCATCCCCAATATGCTGAGCTACTTCAACTACCAGTTTTTGATTATTATATTCTATATCTATTGCATTCAAAAGGTTTGGTAGTTCATTTGAATTGAACTTTATGTCTACAACCGGTCCGATTATCTGAACTACCCTTCCTACATTATTGTTCATCTGTTTTCCTCCTCATTGTAGGATTACTGTAGGGCCTCTGCCCCTCCAACAATCTCTGAGATCTCCTGTGTTATGGCAGCCTGTCTCGCCCTGTTATACAGTAAGTCCAGCTCATCAATCATTTCAGCCGCATTATCTGTTGCAGACTCCATGGCTGTCCGTCTTGCTCCCTGCTCTGAAGCATAGGAGTCTACTATTGTCGAAAATACTATCCCTTCCATATATTTTGGCACAAGGGTATCAAAGACGCTCTCTTCTGATGGTTCATACAGGATGTCTGCCTGCCTCTTGCTTGTATAGTCGCTAGCTTTAACCATAGGGAGTACCCTTATACTCTTTGGAACCTGGGAAAGAGTAGAAACAAATTCTGTATAGCAGATATATACCTCGTCTGCTTGTTTATTATCATATATCTCTGTTATATCCCTTACAATATCAGCAGCGTCATAAAAAGACATAGTCTCCCCAATATTTGAATGGGAGGCAACGACCTCATAGCCTCTTTTGCCAAAAAACTCCTGGGTTCTCCTGCCTACTGTTATTAAAAGAGGATTTTTGCCCTGCATAAGATTTACAGCATGCTTAAAAAGATTGGAGTTATAGCCTCCGGCAAGCCCTCTATCACCTGCTATTATTACGAAAAGGGATTTTTTAATCTCTCTTTCCTGGGTGTATACAGAGTCTGTAACCTTAGTATTCGCCAAAATCCCCTGTATAGTATCATAGAGTATATTAAAGTATGGTTTTGATTGTTCAGCTTTTTCCTTAGCCCTCTTCAGCTTTGAAGAAGCAACCAGCTCCATGGCCTTTGTTATTTGCATTGTGCTTTCAACACTTTTGATCCGTCTTTTGATGTCCTTCATGCTTCCGCCTGCCATGTACTAACCTCCTTTAATTACTTTGATGCCAGGAATCCAGGGATAAATTCTCCCAGGGCTTTTTTAAGCTTGTCCTCAGTCTCCTGGGATAGCTCCTTTGATGTTTTAATGGCTTCACCGATTTCAGGATAGGTTTCATCCATAAATCTATAAAATTCTGCTTCGCCTTTTCCTATTTCATCTACGGCAACATCCTTGAAGTATCCGTTGTTAACTGCATATATAATCATTACCTGTTTTTCTACTGCAAGAGGAGATGAGTTTGGCTGCTTAAGAATCTCAACAATTCTTTCTCCCTTTTCAAGCCTTGCCTTTGTGTCGGCATCAAGGTCAGACCCAAACTGGGCGAAGGCTTGCAGCTCCTTGTACTGGGAATAGGCCAGTCTGATTGTTCCGGCAACCTTTTTTATAGCCTTTATCTGGGCATTACCCCCAACCCTTGATACGGAAATACCTGGGTTTACCGCCGGCCTGATACCAGCGTTGAAAAGGTCTGTTTCAAGGAAGATCTGACCGTCTGTTATAAATATAACATTCGTTGGGATATAAGCCCAAAAGTCCCCTGCCTGGGTTTCAATTATCGGCAGGGCAGTCAGTGACCCTCCGCCTTTTTCATCTGAAAGCTTTGCAGCCCTTTCAAGAAGTCTTGAATGCAGGTAAAATACATCTCCCGGATAAGCCTCACGTCCCGGTGGTCTTCTAAGAAGAAGAGACATCGATCTGTAAGCAACCGCATGCTTGGAGAGATCATCATAGATACAAAGGACATGCTTGCCCTTGGCCATAAAATATTCGCCCATTGCACAGCCAGCGTAGGGTGCCAGGTACTGGAGGGGAGCCAGCTCAGAGGCTGTCGCAGAAACCACTATGGTGTAATCAAGAGCCCCATTCTTTTCGAGAATATCTGCTATCTGGACTACAGTAGACCTTTTTTGGCCTATAGCCACATAGATACAAATTACATCTCCACCCTTTTGATTAAGTATTGTATCAATAGCAATTGTTGTTTTTCCAGTCTGTCTATCTCCTATTATAAGCTCTCTTTGACCTCTTCCAATAGGTATCATGGCATCAATTGATTTGATTCCTGTTTGAAGGGGCTGAAATACCGACTTTCTATCAATTATTCCCGGTGCTACGGCTTCAACAGGTCTAAAATCAGTTGTTTTGATTTCACCCTTACCATCTATTGGCTGACCAAGAGCATTTACTACTCTGCCCAGCATAGCTTCTCCTACAGGAACCTGCACGACATTGCCTGTAAGCCTTACCTCGTCACCTTCTCTTATATCTTCATCAGAACCCAGCATTACAGCTCCAACAGTTTCAGCTTCAAGATTCAGGGCCATGGCGTACTCGCCATTGGCAAACTGCAGCAGTTCGCCTGCCATGCAGTTTTGCAGACCGTATACAGTAGCTATACCGTCTCCTACCTGGACCACGTTGCCTACATCTGTAACCTGGAGCTTCTTGTCGTAATTTTTGATCTGGTCCTTGATGATTGCACTTATTTCTTCAGGTCTAAGATTCATCTAATTTTCACATCCTTGCTCAACTATTTGCTAATTTCAGATTGCAGGTCCCTTAGGCGTCTGCTCAGTGTTCCGTCAAGCGCCTTTTCCCCAATCTTGATTTTCATACCACCAATTATTTCT
>JBDHVO010000028.1:0-9434 GCA_039809675.1 Proteocatella sp. | reverse complement strand
AATACATACCATCTATAGAAAAAACCTACGATATTTTGGTGGGATTCTCCAACACCGCCGAAGAGCGGGCAGCAAAACAGGCCGTAGACGCAAAAAAATCTATCGTCTTTTCTACTACGCTTCTTCTTGTTTCCGGAGCAGTTTCACTGCTTGCTTCCGCATTTATGATAAGAGCCATACGAAATTCCATACTTGCTCCCGTAAAAGAGATAGTGGATGTATACGAGGAGGTTGCCCGAGGCAACAAGCATGTCTCTGTCAATTATGACGGCCAAGATGAGATTGGACATATGGCCGGGCTTATAAGAAAGGCCAATGAGCTTGAAAATTCCATTGTAACAGACATAATAGACAAGTTTACGAGAATATCTCAGGGGGATCTGCAAATTCAGGTGGACTTGGATTATCCAGGGGATTTTGTACAAATAAAAGATACTATCGAAAAAACAGTCGCCACTCTTAACGAAACTATGAACAACATACTTATGGCAGCCGAACAGGTAAGCACCGGATCTGCCCATGTTTCCAGCGGCGCCCAGTCCCTTGCCACCGGTTCTACAGAGCAGGCCGCTTCAATCCAGCAGCTTGATGCTTCAATAGGTGAAATTGCTGTACAAGCCGGCGAAAATACAATCCAGGTCCAAGAAACCACAAAACAGCTTGCAGCGGCCGGCCATAGGCTAAACGAAGGCAATCGTCATATGAGCCAGCTTATGGATGCTATGACAGATATAAACTCATCCTCAAATAAGATTGCACAAATCACAAAAGTTATTGAAGATATTGCATTTCAGACAAATATCCTTGCCCTTAATGCAGCCATTGAGGCAGCAAGGGCTGGTACGGCAGGAAGAGGATTTGCAGTGGTAGCCGAGGAGGTTAGAAACCTTGCCGCAAGATCTGCCGAGGCCGCACAACAGACTGCCGCGCTTATTACCTCATCCGTAGAGACTGTCGCCAATGGAACAGCAATCTCCAATGATACAGCCGCCATACTTAGCGAGGCCGTAGAAAATATAAACCACGTTATCAGCGGCATTTCAATTATTGAAGAACATTCTCAAGAGCAGACGTCTGCAATCGAGCAGATAAAAACTGCCCTGAATCAGGTGTCTACCGTTGTCCAAAACAATGCTGCAACGGCTGAAGAAAATTCTGCAACAAGCGAAGAGATGTCAGCACAGGCTTCAATTTTGAGCTCCGAGGTCCACAAATTTAAACTAAAAAACCATTATTAGACCATTATTATCCCCAGAGCTTAATCTGGGGATTTTCTGTGGAAATGTTATATTTTTTTCTCAGCTAAACTTAAATATGATATAATACCAGTTGTATATCTAATTGATTTGATATTTGGAGGAAAAAATGAGCAGACTAGTTGGAACTGTTGTTAGGGGCCTGAGGACTCCAATCTTTGTACAGGGCGATGACGTTGTAAAAATTGCTACAAAAGTACTGACCGATTGGATCGAGTCAGAAAATGTAACTATTGGCGAAAAGGATGTGCTTGCAATTACTGAATCTGTAGTGGCAAGAGCCCAGGGCAACTACGCTACTGTAAATCAGATTGCTGAGGACATAAGAGTTAAATACGGTGACTCTGTAATAGGAGTTGTCCATCCGATACTGAGCAGGAACAGATTTTCAACTGTACTAAAGAGTATTGCTAGAGGAGCCGCCAAAAAAGTGGTCCTTATGCTGGCATACCCATCAGACGAAGTAGGAAATCACCTTGTCTATATCGACAGGCTTGATGAGAAGGGCGTAAACCCTTGGACAGATGTGTTGAGCGAATCTGAGTTCAGGGAGCATTTTGGCTACGAAAAGCATACTTTTACCGGAGTTGACTATATTGAATACTACAAAGATATTGTTAAATCCGAAGGAAAAGAAGTTGAGATTGTATTCTCCAATAACCCGGAAACTATTTTGAAATTCACTGATGCCGTGCTTCAGTGCGACATCCACACAAGAAAAAGAACAAAAAAAATTATCGGAAGGTGCGGAGGAAGATTGGTTTACGGTCTTGAGGACATCTTAACCTCTCCTGTTGATGGAAGCGGCTACAACAACGAATATGGCCTTCTTGGCTCTAACAAGGCCACTGAGGAATCCATCAAGCTCTTCCCTAGAAACTGTTTTAAGCTTGTGAAGGATATTCAAGAACAGGTGAAAGAAAAGACAGGCAGCCATATTGAGGTAATGGTATATGGAGACGGAGCGTTCAAGGATCCTGTAGGAAAAATCTGGGAGCTAGCTGATCCTGTTGTATCTCCAGGTTATACAGAGGGTCTTGAAGGAACGCCAAATGAGATTAAGCTAAAATATATTGCCGATAATGAATTTGCCCATCTTTCTGGAGAAGAGCTTAAGATTGCAATTTCTGAGTATATCACAAGTAAGGGAGAAAACCTTGTAGGCAGTATGGAAAGCCAGGGAACAACCCCAAGGCAGCTTACAGATTTAATCGGCTCTCTTTGCGATTTAACATCAGGCAGCGGAGACAAGGGAACACCGGTTGTCTATATTCAGGGTTATTTTGATAATTACACGAAATAAGCATTAATAAAAGCTAAAGAGGCGGGCCGCTGGGCCTGCCTCTTTTTTCAATATTTTATATCCGAACAATCTTTTTTAAGAAGGGATAAATGCTTTATTTCTTTAATTATAAAGCCTAAAGCAATAAGGGATGCCAGCCCATCAGAGATTGCGTTGCTCATATAGATGCCCTTTATGCCAACAAGAGGGGCCAGGATGGCGACAGCCGGCAGGAGGATCACCCCGTACCTGAGCATCATAAGCACAGTGGACAACCTTGGCTTTTCTACGCCCTGAAAGTACTGGGCACTTATGGTCTGAATACCTATAAGGGGTATCATAAACAAATATAGCTTCATGCCGTCTGCTGCAATCTGCCTGAGACCCTCGTCATCTGTAAAAATCGATACAAGAGCATCTGGGTAAGTCTGGATAATTAGCCAAAGTAGGATAGAAAATATTGTGGAGGCCAGGAGAGACTTTTCAAGGGACTCTTTGACCCTGTCATACTGCCTGCTCCCCCAATTGTAGCCAATTATTGGCTGATTGCCCTGGGAAATCCCTATTACAAACATATGGTAGAAGCTGAATATTGTCGAAATAATTGTCATGGCAGCCACATCAAGGTCCGACCCGTAGGCTACTGCATTTGTATTTATATATACATTAACAAGGGAGGCAAAAATTTGAGTATAAAAGGTTGGAGAGCCGTTTGAAAATATTTTTTTTAGAATATCCGATTCATTTGGAACTTTTTTGTACTTTAGGTTTATTATGAGGCTTTTATTTGTAATAAAATAATATGTTATGTAAACTGTAAGGGCTGCCTGTGCGATTACAGTAGCTATTGCCGCCCCCTCTATCCCCATGTCAAGGGAGAAAATAAATATGGGGTCAAGGATTATATTTAGAAGAGATGAAAATAAAATCGCCTTCATAGTTATATTGGCCTTGCCAATGGATCTTAGAGAGTTATTAAGACAGTACCCTGGTATTCCTATTATTGATCCTGTCATAAGAATAAGAATATAGGGCTTGGCATAGCCATGGACTGCCTCTGATACTGACAGGAGGGATAAAATAGGGTCGCAAAAAGCCAGAAAAAAAGCTGCAAAGCCGAGCATGGAGATAATAATATATTTGAAGGATAAAAATAATATATCCTCAGCCTCTTCTTTTTTCCCTTGTCCAAGGCGGATTGAAACAAGAGTAGCCGCACCTATACCAATTAAAAGAATTATTGCCATTTGCAGCATTTGGATAGGCATTGTAATACCTACTCCAGTTAAGGCCAGGGGGTTTATTTTTCCGACAAAATATCTATCTGCTATATTAAATATGGCACTGCTCATCATACCAAGGATTGCAGGTATACTAAGCTCCAAAAGAAGCCTGCCTATTTTTTCGTGTCCCAAGTTCGTGTTCATATTCCCTCGCTAAAATGTATTTTTGTCTATTATAACCCAAAAATCTGCCTCTGACATTATTTATTTATAAAAGCCATTTTTCGGTTTACACTTTTTGAAATCTGTGGTACAATAGTTTTCGTTATTAATGCCCATTTTTGAAAGAGGAGGTGAATCAATTGGCTAATATTAAATCAGCAAAAAAGAGAATTCTTGTAACTCAAAAGAAAACTGCTATAAACAGAATGAGAAAATCTCAGGTTAAAACTGCTATCAGAAGATTTGAGGATGCCCTTGCTGCTGGCAACAAGGATCTTGCAGCATCTACATTCCAATACGCTCAAAAGAAAATCATGCAGCTTGCAGCTAGCGGAACTATCCATAAGAATGCAGCTTCCAGAAAGGTTTCAAGACTTGCAGCGAGATTAAACGCAGCTCAGTAGGACTTACTATCTGGATTATATACAAAACACGACACCATAGAGCAATCTATGGTTTTTTTGTACCAGGATAGCAAAAAGCCGTAATCTGGCCAAGATAGCCAGCTTGCGGCTTTAATTTTCAATTATATCAAAAATCCTTAGTAAAACCAGCTCACCCAATACTTCTTCATCAAGATTTCCCGTTTTAAGCCTATAATCAAGGCTTAATATCTGGTCAAGCATGGCTATCAGCTTCTTCCTGCCGTATTTTTTTACAAAGGGAAGGCCGGATTTTATTGCAAAGGGGTGTTTGCCAAGCTCCTTGGCAGTTGCTTCTACGCTATAGCCCGCATCATAATAATAACTAGCCTTTACCATGGTGGAAAGCATTTTTGCAAGGGAGACTGTTACCTTAAGAGGGTGGTCTCCGCTTTCTATAAGGAGCTTATACTCTGCAAAGGCCCTGGGCTTATCCTTATCCCTAATGGTATTTAAGAGCCTGAAAATATCAGGTTTTTTCTTTTGTTCAAATATCCTGTAGAGGTCATCCTCTGATATTGGACCCTTATCCATGCCGCAGGCTCCTGCCTTGGTCAGCATTTCCTTCAGATTATAAAGGTTAACAGAAGTATCCTCCTCATAGGCCGAAATTTTCAAAAGCTCCTCAATAAGAGAGGGAGAGAGGGTATTGCCCGGTAATTTTTCTTTGACTTCATTTTTGATGAAATCTCTAAGATCCCTTTCCTTCAGTCTATCCAGCTTAACAAGGGTTGCAATTTTTGTAAGGCTCTTAAAGAGTCCCAGGTTTCCTGCCTTAGTGATCCCAAAATTTGATATTACAAGCCTTGTATCCGAAGAGAGGCTCTCAAGGCTTTTTTCAAATTCATTTATTTCAGCCTTTGACCAGGGGTTGTTTTCTATGGTAAAGTTGAAGTTTGTAATGTGGACAAGCTTTGCCCTATCCATCATAGGAACGGATTCTATTTTCATTATTGCTTCTTCACAAGATTCCTTTTCCTGGTCTATCTCAATATAATTAAATATCAAAAAATCCGGATTCAGGTCAGACTTCAGCATTTCAAGGTATTTTACCCCCAGATACTGCTCTTCCCCCATAAATATAAATTTATTGTCATTATGTAATAATTTTTCTGCTTCCTTCAGACTCATATTTGTTCTCCCTTATTGTTTTAATCTCCCACAAAAGATAGCCTATGATAAGTAGGGTCAATGACTCTATAAGCTGGCTTTCTGATACCTGAGTCTCTATAAAGGCCTTAGGCATTTTAGCGAATAATTCGGCCGATTTCATTACCATATCCCCCACAAGCTCTACAAGTCCTCTCAAGCCCATATCAAAGGCGTAAAGCAGGGGGATATGGCCTGCTAGAGCATGGACCGCTACCGATATTATAGCCAGGGGCATAAGAGCTGATATAAGAGGGACTATTACAAGGTTTGACAATATCGATACAATTGATATTATACCAAAATAATAGGCACAAAGAGGCAGAGTAAATCCCTGTGCTGCTATTGTTACAAGAGCCATTTTGACGACTGCATTTTTACTAAAGCTATAGCCAGAAATCAGGCTTTTTAGAAGGGGGTAGAAGCAGGCTATGGAAACTACACCTGCAAAGGAAAGTACAAAGCCCATATCATAAATATAGTAGGGGTTTATTGCAAGCAGTAAAGAGGCCATTATAGCAGAAGCCGCAAAGAGATTATACCTTTCCCTCTTAATAAAGGCAATATAATAAAGGACAAAAAAACCTGTTGCCCGCAGTATGGACGCTCTCAAGCCTGTAACAAAGGCATAGCTTATTAATATGGCAATTGTAAGGAGACCTCTTTTTTTTACAGGAAGCTTTCCAAAAATGACATTGAGCATAAGGCCTACAATACCCACATGAAAGCCGCTTAGGGCAAGCACATGAGATGTCCCAGTTATAGAAAAGAGCCTGTTTTCTTCCTTGGACATACCGGACTTGTCCCCGTAGACTAAGGCCTTTATCATAGCCGAATTTCTGCCGTACATAGAGTCCAAAGTATTAGAAAGGCCCTCCCTTATGTAATGCCTTACAGTATAAATATTGTTTGCCTTTTTTACAAGCCCCAAACCCCTTCCCTCTGCCTGGTAATATATTTTTTGTGACAATAGGTACTTAGAGTAGCTTTCAGAGTAAAATTTCTGAGATGAATCTCTTACATCGCTTATTTTTCCTGTGAACCCTATAGTATCTCCCGGTTTTATTCTAGGATCTAAATCAAAGGTTTTTATAATGTATCCCTTAGCATATATCGTAGTCAGATTGTTATTTCTTTTGATTTCAGTGATTTTTAGGCTGAGACTTCTGTATTGCGGCTCCAAAATAGGAGGCTCTGCAAATTTTGTCACAAAAAAAGAAGCCATGACCAAACAGATAAGCATTAAGAGCGAAAACTGCCTGGTCATAAGCCCCCCTTTAAATGAAATCATTAATATAATTTTGGTAAAATTCACATCCGAATATTTCTTCAAAGAGCTCAATGTCTTTTTCATAAACCTCAAGCCTACCCATTTTGTTTAGCTTTGATACAGTTGCCGATTTAAGATACAGCTGGGCCAGCTCTGATACTGTCATCTTCAGCCTCCTGTCAGGCAGGCAGCTCTCACATACCTCCCTTGTGGCATCAGCCATCCTTCCTCTTTTGTATAGGGCTGTATAGTTGTTTTCTTCAATCATATCATCTGAGACACTTATACAAAAATGGTCATCCTCTTCAAAAAACCTGTCTTTTTTGTAGATTTCTGACTTCTGGATTATATGGTCAAGAACCCTTTCAACATTTATTATCCTGCCCATCATAAAGGGCTTAACTATATGGCTAATGTTGTTATCATAATCCGTATAAATTCCAAATTCCTTGTTCTGTGGAGTTACAAGCACTGCCCTTTCGGCCTGTGTGCTGTGACCTTTGACAATGCCCATGATAGCATCAAAGGCCCTATTGTCAAGGGCAACCATTTCTATAACCTGGAGGGTCCTGTCTTGCGACCTTGGAATTACCATCGCATAGCCCTTGGGAGAAAAGTCATCGCTAACAATAAAGATTTCCCCTCCGTCTGTACTTAGCTCTGCAAGCTTATTTTTCCAGTAGGTCCTATTGCGACTTACAAAGCTGTAATTCTCCTGGACAGCATCAAAATAAACCTCGCTGAGAAGGTGGAGCTCTCTATCTAAGTTCTCAACATTTGCCATATCCAGTCTTTTGATCTTATACTTGGTAGATTTTGGGGCAAGCCTTGCCAAATCTACATGAAATTCATGTCGCATAAAGCAGTTTGAATATCCGTATCTTGTATAAAGCCTTGTATCTATGGGCATAAGTATAGAGAAGTCTTCCCCTCTTTCATACTGCATATTAAGGGTAGCCCTCATTATTTTTGTCATTAAACCTTGGCCTCTGGATTCAGGCTGGACAGATACACCTACAACATAATTTACAGGCAGAATTACATCGCCTATGGCAAGATTGTAGGGGTTTAGCTGCAGGGCAGCTTCAAGGCAGCCATTTTTGAACAGACCTATTGTATGGTTAGGATTAAACCTTTTTTCAAAATAGTAGGTTATGAATTCATCTGAATCTGAAAAAGCATATTTCCATAAATCCTTCACCCTATGCTTGTCTTTTTCCGTTGTCAGCCTTATTTCAATATTATTTTTCATAATGTCCTCTGCTGGATTAAAGCTAATTCTCAATAAGGGAGTATTTATCCACAAGTTTTAGTGGCTTGTAGGATAATTTGGCCTTGCGAAGTCCCTCTATGCCCAGGTCGTCCTCCCTATTAACAAATTCTACATCAGGAAATTCCTCAAACAAAAATATTTTGTTTATGGCCGTATAGAGACCCCTTATGTTCGGGTTAGCCTTTTCTATATGGATTACTGCCATGTTAGGGTTAAGGTAATCTCCATATGTGAATGCCTCCAGATGGTTATCTATATATATGCCTCCTACCTTAAGCTCACTGAACTTGTTGTAGTTTCTGAATATCTTTTTGATTGCAAGGCTTTCTCCAATAAGGTTTTGATCTTTTTCCCTGGAAAAGGCCCATTTTTCAACAAGTCCTATACACTCATCAAATTCACTTTTCTTTGTGAGCCGTTTGTAGACATACCTGCCTGCATACTCCTTTTCAAAGGAGTTATAGTGGTTTTTCTTGGAATGCATTTTCCTGCCTGCCAGGCTTCTGAGACTTTCCCCTTCATAAATATAATCAGAGTCGTCTCTGCTGGTTTTACTTTCAAACCTTCCGGGATAAAGGGCTTCTATCTTCTCAAGCACGTCCTTTGTTACTGCTTTAAACCTTATTTTTTGCTTTATCCTATCAAAGCATGAGCTGATGAATTCCATAGCAGACTGGAGATGGTCGTCTGAGCAATACGGCTGAATTGCAAAGAGATTGCCATTATCCGAGCCAAAGACAACCATAAAAGCATCCTTAGTTACGAAATGAAAATCATATACCGTCTGCCACATATAAAGGGTTACAAAATTGTACTCACAGGCTTCAAAATTAACAAGCTTAAAGTAAGGACCCATTTCATGCAGGTCATCGGAGCTTATAGGCTTAAGTTCAGAAAATTGATCGAATATACTAATATTAATCGCCTCCGTTCTATTGTTCATTATATATTATTTCAGCCTTTGTTTCAATCAACTTCTTAGGCTCTTGTGCAGTTTTTTGCTGGCTTTTGGCTTGAACAGCCCCAAATTTCAGCCAAAAACCTTGAATCCGCAGATTTTTTAGAATATACTATAAAAAAGGAGGATGACCATGAAAAAAATAATCACCATAATTGTTTTAGTACTTACAATTTTAGGCAGTAGTTTTGTTTACCTGCATAAAAAATATAGTCCACCGACTGAGCTTGAGGTTCACTTTATAGATGTGGGCCAGGGGGACGCAACCCTTATAAGGACTCCCGGCGGTAAAAATATGCTTATAGATGCTGCGACAAAAAGTAAGGCTGGCCTTGTTACAGAATACCTTAAAGCAGAGGGAGTCTCAAGGCTGGATGTA
>JBDHVO010000027.1:0-9437 GCA_039809675.1 Proteocatella sp. | reverse complement strand
AAGTAACAGAAGCTTGTTTTCTGTATCGAATTCTATTGAGTAATATACTTCTTTCCAGCATAGAGCCCCTGTAATGGCAATTAAAGCAAAAACTACAAGCAAGAATATGTATTTTGGAAAATATGAATCCAAAGTGCCGTTTATAGGAAAGTATATTAAGGGTGTAATAGAAGCTGTAACTATAACCCAAAATTTTAGCGTTTTTTCAAAATCTAAAGGTATATTTATTTTTTGCATACTCTATTCCTTATCCAAATTATATTTGTTTGTTATACCATTTTGCTCTATATTTTAGTCTTGTGATGTCCTTAGGCATATTTCTTCATATACTGAATTAATAAATTCACAACAAATCATAACATTTAATTGTTACAATGTCTAATGAATATACGTTCTAAAAATGAGAATAGTAAAGTTATCTATGAAAATAAGAAGAATTATGATATACTGAACTTGACGAACGGTACACACACAATGTTAATTGTGTACCGTTTATGTAAAGTAAGGAGATGCTAAATCGTGGATATATTAAAAGATTTATTTAATAATAATGTAGTTTTAACAACCGCTAAATTAAATGAATATGGGATTTCAAATTATATGATTGATAGACTTCTTTCGGAGAATAGAATAATCAGAGTAAGTAGGGGAAATTATATTTCCAATGAAATTCATTTATATGATTATGAAATAATATCATCATTTTTCCCTGAAGCTATTGTGTATTTAGAAAGTGCATTACTTCTGCATGAATATACAGAAAGAATTCCTAATGAGTGGAAAATAGCTGTTGGTAGAAATATGAACAGAAATAAATATAATCTTGATTATCCTAAGATAAAAGCACATTTTATAGATGAGAGTATCTTGGATATAGGAGTTACAGAAATTGAAACTTATGTTGATGAAGTAAAGCACAGAAACAAGATAATTACTAAGATATATGATAAGGATAAAACCATATGCGATATTATTAGGCATAGAAATAAAATTGATAAAGAAGTATTTAATTCTGCTATAAAAAAATATATTCAAGATAATGATAGAAATCTTAATAATTTATATAAGTATGCAAGGAAATTAAATGTATTGGGATTAGTGGAGACTTATATAGGAGTGTGGTTTTAGTGAAGAATAGTCCAGCAAGTATATTAGCAAAGTTAAAAAATGAATCGATAAAAAGAAATATACCAAACCAGCGGATGATTATACTTTTTTTACAGGAAGAGTTCTCCAGGAGACTTAGTAAATCAAAATATAGGGAAAAGTTTATATTAAAAGGTGGATTTTTATTATTTACCTTAGGGGCGGGGGAGACTAGGGCTACAATGGATTCTGATTATTTAATGAAGAATTTATCTAACGAAGGAGAAAAAGTAAGGGATATAATTGTAGAAATAATAGGGACAGGAAATCAAAGCGGTATAATATTTGAATTTGCAGGAACGGAAAGAATTACAGAGCAAAATAATTACCACGGATTACGAATAAAGTTAATAGGGAAAATAGGTCGATCTAGGACTACAATTTTTGTAGATTTAGGAATTGGGGATGTAATAATTCCGGAGCCAAGGCTTATTAAATTAGAGACTATTTTAGAGGGTTTTGAAGAACCAGAAATAAGGATTTATTCTATGGAAACAATAATAGCTGAAAAATTAGATGCGATACTTTATTTGATGGAAGCTTCAAGTAGAATGAAGGATTACTATGATATATATTATTTGGCTATCTCTAAAAACTTTGATGGCAATATCTTAAAAGAGGCTATCTATAGTACATTTAAAAATAGAGGGCATTTGGATTTTATTAAGAACATCTATGAAGTTTTTAGATTTAAGGAATTAGATGGCTTGAATAATATGTGGAATATATTTATGGAGAAGGAACTAAAAATATCTATAGAATTTAACAAAGTAATAGATATTATACTTGAGCTTACCATACCAATCTGTACAGCAATAGAAAATGAAGATGAATATAATAAAACCTGGGATTTTAGGGAATTAACATATATATAAGATTTTTGGGTATCAAATCCCTAGGCTATGGTTGTTAGGTGTTAGGTGTTAGGTGTTAGGTGAAAGGAGGAGTTATGGATTTTGAGAAGCTATATATAAACGGTGAATGGGTGGTTCCATTTACAAAGGATTTTATTGAGGTTATTGATCCGGCAGATGAGAGCATAATCGGCAGGGTGCCAAGGTGTGGCAGGGAGGATGCGGATCTTGCTGTAAAAAGTGCAAAGGATGCCTTTGAGCTCTGGCAGGATACAAGTCTGGCAAAAAGGGTTAATCTTGTAGAAAGGCTCTGCGAGGAGATGTCAAAGAGAAAAGATGAATTTGCCGACATGATTGTAAGAGAGCTGGGGCGAGCTAGTGATTTTGCCCTGAAGTACCACACTTTGCCATATATTGAAGATACGAGGAATTTTATAAAGATAGCAAAGGCTTACAAGCTTGAGGAGGATTTTGGTGATTATATAATAAGGAAGGAGCCAGTCGGAGTGGTCGGGGCTCTTACTCCATGGAACTACCCTCTGGGACAGATAACAAGCAAGATTATCCCTGCCCTTTTAGCAGGCTGCACTATTGTTTTGAAGCCAAGCCAGCAGACGCCGATGGTTGCATATATATTGGCAGAAGCTATTCATGCTGCAGGATTCCCAAAGGGGGTCTTCAATCTGCTTACAGGAGCGGGAAGTGAAGTGGGAAATATCCTGGCGGAGCATCCTGATGTGAATATGATTACCTTTACAGGCTCCACAAAATCCGGCAGGGAGGTAGCACAAAAATCCATGGGCACTGTGAAACGCATCACCCTGGAGCTTGGCGGCAAGTCGCCGGCCATAATCCTAAGAGGGATAAGCGACATAGAAAAGCCGCTGAAAAGGGTACTTAACTCGGTATACAATAATACAGGGCAGACCTGCAGTGCTTATACAAGGCTTATAGTGCATGAAGACGAAAAGGAAATGATTGAAAAGGCTGTTGTTCAGATGACAAAAGCCTACAAGTTCGGGGATCCCAAGGCATCTCCGATGAATATAGGTCCTCTGGTATCTGAAAACCAGTACAAAAAGGTGAAGGCCTATATCGAAAAGGGGCTTGAAGAAGGAGCAAGACTGATATACGGGAGCCTTCCGGAGAAAAAATCTCTTGGCTTCTATATAGGACCTACTGTATTTACCGATGTAAAAAACAATATGACAATAGCAAGGGAGGAGATTTTTGGCCCTGTCCTGAGCATTATAAGCTACAGGGATGCTGAGGAGGCTGTAAAAATCGCCAATGACACCATCTACGGCCTTGCTGCCGCTGTATTTGGACCGCAAGAGGAGGCTATAGAAATCGCAAACAGGCTCAAGGCAGGAAATGTAACTGTAAATGCGGGCAGGGGGAGCTATGACGCACCCTTTGGAGGCTACAAGCAGTCAGGTCTTGGCAGAGAAGGCGGAGTCTACGGCCTTGAGGAGTTTTTGGAAATAAAGGCAGTATTTGTATAGAAATAATTTTGCTTGCTTATAAAAAACATTTATCGTCAGGCTGCTTAAAATGCTTGCAAGAAGAGACGGAGAAAGGCTATAATACCCTAGGGGATTTGCTCATTTAGTAATTTGTTAGAAATTTCAAGGAGGAAATAATGAAAAAGAAGCATTTGGCCTTAGTGGCAGCGTCAGTAGCAGCCTTAGTTGCTCTTACAGGTTGTGGAGCTAAGAAGGAGGATGCAGGTCAGGCAGAGCCAGCACCAGCACCTCAGGTTCAAACAGAAGTAACAGAATTCCAGTATATAAGTGCAGCTGATCTGGAAAAAATCGTAACAGACAATAATCAAGAATATGTAATCTTTGATGTAAGAAAGAAAACTGATTATGATACAGAGCATATCAAGGGGGCAATCTCAGCAGACGTTGACTCTGTAGTATCTGAAGAAAAAGATGAGCCTGCAAAAGCCAATGTGCAGGCGGCTATGGCTTCAACAGACCTTGAAGGCAAAAAGATAGTTCTTCTTTGCTACTCAGGCAAGAGATACGCCCAAGCATCAACAAATATCCTTGTAGGTGAGGGGATTGATCCAGCTATGATATTTACCCTTGAGGGCGGCTACAAGGGCTGGACTAACACAGAGCTTTTGGAAAAATAAGAATAGATTTATGGGGGCTGTCATCTGACAGCCTTTTTTTACAAGATGCAAAGGGGGATTTTTGAAAAAGATACTTATAGGACTTGTGGCAGCAGCAGGTATATTTTTACTGCAAAAGTACCATGTTTTAGACCTTTTAAAGCCAGGCAACATTGACCTTCTGAGGAAAGAAATATCCTCTTTTGGCTCTATGGGTCCCCTGGTCTTTATAGGTTTTTTTGCCCTGGCTACTGTACTTTTTGTTCCCGGTCTTCCTATAACCTTCTTGGCAGGTGTACTTTTTGGTCCCATCAAGGGAGGAATCTGCGTGGTTGCAGGGTCATCAATTGGGGTGTCAGCTGCCTTTTTGCTTGCCCGCTACCTGGGGAGAGACCTGGTAGAGGGTTGGACCAAGAGAAACGATAAAATGTCAAAGCTTGATTCCTACATAAAGGACCATGGTAATACTATACTTATTATCAGCAGGCTTGTCCCGATTTTTCCCTTTAATTTGCAAAATTATGCCTACGGGATTACAAATATCAGTTTCAGGGTTTATTTTATATATTCCCTGATTTTTATGGTGCCTGCTACCTTTATATACACAGGCTTTGGAGCTCTGGCCTACAGCTCCTTGTCTTTGGACCGCCTAGTCCTTTATTCAGGACTTTTGCTGACAAGCCTTTGCTTGCTTATAGTAATCCCCAAAAAAATATTTAAGCTTTCAAGCGAAAGCAAAGAGGAACAAATATGACAAATGATGTAAAAAACAAAAGGAAGCTGCCCCGCCTAAGCCTGATTCTGGTCCTTATTCTTGGGATAGCTGCTTATTTTGTAATCCCGTCCTTTAGGGATTCAATAAATAAGATTACAGGAATTTTTGCTACGATGGATATTGGTGTAATTGCTGATTATATAAGATCCTACGGGGTCTATGCTGTCCTTATATCTTTTTTTCTAATGATGTTTCAGTCCATAGCAGCTCCGTTACCAGCATTCTTGATTACATTTGCCAATGCAGCTATCTTTGGCTGGTGGCAGGGAGCCATCCTTTCCTGGACAAGTGCCATGGCAGGGGCGGCAATGTGCTTTTATATATCAAGGATTTTGGGCAGAGATGTTGTTGAAAGGCTTACCAGCAGGTTTGCTATGGAAAGTATAGATGGTTTTTTTGATAAATACGGGAAGCATACTATCCTTATTTGCAGGCTTCTTCCCTTTGTATCCTTTGATTATATAAGCTATGGAGCAGGCCTGACCTCCATGGGCTTTATGTCTTTTTTTCTTGCAACAGGCTTAGGCCAGCTACCTGCAACCCTTGTTTATTCCTATGTGGGAGGGATGCTGACTGGAGGGGCAAGGATGCTTGTGACTGCCCTCCTCCTCCTGTTTGCCCTAAGCATTTTTATGGTCATGCTTAAGAGACTTTATAATGAAAAACAAAAAGGTAAAGAATAGTGAAATTAAGAGAGCTTATAGTAAATAACCACCAGCTGCTTAGCTTTAGCCCTTTATTTGCAGCAAGTGGCCAGGGAGAAAATGTGTTTTGGCCAGGCTGTGCTGTCCTTTCAATGGGGGAGGATTTATCAGAAAAAACCTACGAATTTCTAAAAACCCTTGTAGCTGATTTGACCTACTCAACCCTATGCTGCGGCAAGCCCTCAAGACATATAAATGGTGGGAAGGGCTTTGAAAAAAGGTCAAAAACTTTAAACAAAACCTTTGAAGAAAAGGGGGTAAAGACAGTTTATACCCTGTGCCCCAACTGTTTTGATACCCTGGGCAGCCTGGAAACGGTAGAGGTAAAATCCATCTGGAGTCTGATTGACCAGCATTTTCCCGAGGAAAAAAGAGGGATTTTATCAGGGACAGCCTATGCCCTCCATGACCCCTGCCCTATAATAAAGGATATAGAGGCGGCTGAGCATGTGAGGAGTATTCTCAAGAAACTGGGTTGTGAGATTTTAGAGTTTGAAAACAATAAAGAAAAAACCCTTTGCTGCGGCAAAAAGAATATGCTTATGGCTCTTGAACCAGGCAAGGGGCAGAGGATGTTTGATCTTAGGGCCAACCAGGCCCCGTCAAGATCCATAGTGACCTACTGTGCTTCTTGCAAGGATACCTTTACAGCCAATGGTTTTGAATGTGCCCATATACTGGAGCTTTTATTTCAAATAAAAACCCAGACCTCCTGGGCCAACCGCTTTAAGGCAGTAAAAAGATTGGAAAGGAAATAAAAAATGCTTGATAGCCATGCAAGAAAATATGTAGACAGACACTTTGATAAAGCTGCTGATTTTTTGCTGGGTCAAAAGCTTACTCCCACAAGGGTAACTCTTGTGGCCTTAGCCTTGGGTGTGGCAGGGGGAGGCTTGTATTATTCAGGATATGCTCTGGCGGCAATCAGCCTTTTGTGGTTTTCAGGTTTTTTGGATGCCGTAGACGGGGCAATGGCAAGAAGATCTGGAGCCATGACCAAGGCAGGCACCCTTTTGGATATTTTTTTTGACAGGGTGGTAGAGGTATCTTTTTTGCTTGCCTTTGGCCTGAGGCATGAGGAGGCTCTGATGGGTCTGCTTCTTTTGGCCTCTAGCTTTATCCTATCCATGACTGTATTTCTGACAAGCGGCATGCTCCTTGAAAACAGGGGCAAAAAGAGCTTTTATTACCAGGCCGGCCTTATGGAAAGAACAGAAGGCTTTATTATGTTTACCCTTATGATGGTGGCAGGGCCTTACAGGGTTTTTGTGACATATCTTTATGCCCTGCTGGTGTTATATACAGTTGTTCAAAGGCTCAGGGAGGCAATTAAAATATTGGAGGAAAAGAATGAATAGGAAGATAATTAGTATTTTTATGTCTTTGCTGCTAATGCTCACTGCAGGGTTTGTTTTTACTGGATGTAGCCCAAAGGAGGAGGTTGTAACCCTCTACGGCTGGGGAGGAGATCCCAGGGTAAATGCCTGGATTGATAATGAGCTGGCTCCCTATGCCAAGGAGACTTACAATATAAAGCTTGAGCGGGTGCCTATGAATATTGATGAGGTCCTGGCCAAGCTGACCAACGAAAAAACCAGCGCCAAGGCTGGCTCTATAGATGTTATCTGGCTTAACGGGGAAAATTTTTACTATGCCAAAAAAAACGATTTACTTTATGGACCTTTTTTGGGCGAGCTTGAAAATGCAAAAAAATACCTAGACCTTGATGGCCCTGCTGCAAATACAGATTTTGGCTATCCTACAGAGGGCTATGAGGCTCCTTGGGGTCAGGCCCAGTTTGTCTTTATCGGCAACGAAGGCCTCTCAGGTGAGATGCCAAAGAATTCTCAGGAGCTGGAGGCCTTTGTCAAAAACAATCCGGGGCTTATAACCTATCCTGAGGCAAAGGATTTTGTGGGATCAGCCTTTGTAAGGACTGTAATTTATGATATAGTTGGTTATGAGAATATAAAGGATCTGCCGGCGGATTATGAAAGTGTAAAGGCAGCGATTATGCCAGCTATGGATTACTTAAACAGGATAAAGCCCTACCTATGGAAGGAAGGCAAGACCTATCCCAAGGATTCTGCCCAGCTGGATAGCCTCTACCAGGACAAAGAAGTATATATAGCCATGGACTATAATGCCAACAAGGCTCTTAGCAAGGTGAGGGACGGGAGCTGGGACAAGACTACAAGAACCTTTGTTTGGGACAAGGGGACTCCCTTTAACACCCATTATCTAGCAATTGCAGGCAATTCGGCCAATAAGGAAAATGCCATGAAGCTTATTGACGCAGCTCTTTCCCCTGCCATGCAGATATCCAAGGCCGATCTTACAGGCTGGGGCGACCTGCCTGTGCTGGAGTATGACAGGCTCAAGGATGAGGATAAGGCGAAGCTGGATTTGGCCTTGAAGCCAGATGAAAGCCTGAAGGCTTCAATTCTTTCCTATGATGAGCTGTCAAAGCACAAACAGCCGGAAATCAAGGCAGATGTGGTAACTATTATAGAGAGTATATGGGAGGAAACAGTTCTTTTTGAAAAACCATAATCAAAACAAGCTTCAGGAGCTTATTTCTATTGCTCCATCCTTTTTCCTTGTATTTTTTATTACAGCCTATGTGTTTATAAATACATTTAAAGAAAGCTTGGGGATAATACCCGAGCTTTCTTTGCATGGTATAAGCTGGGAACACTATACAAGGCTTTGGGGGGACAAGGTTTTTTGGCAGGGCTTTGGCTTCAGCCTCAAAATTGCCCTGCTTTCTACTACTCTGTCCCTCGGGGCAGGAGCCTATCTGAGCTACAGGTTTTCAAGGACAAGGGAGAAAAGGGAGGCCTTTTGGTATCGTTATCCAATAATCTTGTCCTATGCAGCCTCAGCGGCCCTTATCTACAATATGTACAGTCCAAAGGGTCTGGTCTACCGCCTCTTAATGGTCTTTAATATGGGAGCCACTGACCTTGACATTATCTATGCCAGCTCCGGCTCCGGGGTTATTTTTCTTAACCTCTTTAAGGGAATCCCCTTTGTAGCTTTTTCTCTTTATCCTATTTTTGTTAAGGTAGATGCGAAGTACAAGGAGACAGCAAGAAACCTTGGCTGTAAAAAAAGCACCTATGTGTACAGAATCCTCCTCCCCCTGTGCAGGCATTCAATGCTTACATCCTTCCTTGTCTTGTTCAACTATAATTTGTTTGCCTATGAGGGGTTTTATTTTCTGGGGCCTTCAGCTCCTGTATCTATAGGTCTTATGGCCTACAAGGCTCATACCAGTGCAGACTTGTCCCTGAGGGCCTATGCTATGGCAATAAGCTTTGTAATGATGACAGTGTCCTTGATCCTGTGTGTGATTTTCTATAAATCGCTTAAAGCAAGCAAAAGGGGGATAAGCCTATGAAAATATTCAATAAGCTCATGACGGCCCTCCTCCTCTTATTCTTGTTTCTTCCCTTGGCTTCCACAGCAATATGGACATTTTTTTCAAGCTGGGAGGCAGATTCAGTTATGCCGACCAACCTTACACTTAGGTGGTTCAAGTATTTCTTTCAGTCGGGAGATTGGCTTATAGGCTTTAAATCTCTTGGATTTTCAATGCTTGTAGCCATGGTATCCCTTTTTCTTTGTATTTTGCTGGCAAGGTATTTTATTAGGAGGGATTTTAGGTATAAGACCCAGGTGGAAAGCCTTTTTTATCTGCCCATGCTCTTGCCCATAGTGGGTGTTTGTATCGGGAGCCACAAGCTCTTTTTACAGCTGGGACTGGGGGGACCGGCAACTGTCTTTGCCCTTCATGTGTATTTTGCCCTGCCCTATGGATTCAGGCTGGTTTA
>JBDHVO010000026.1:0-9668 GCA_039809675.1 Proteocatella sp. | reverse complement strand
CGGAGGCTTGGGATCTTAAGCTTCTTAACGAAAGACTAAAGTATGTCTTCAGTATGGCTATCAACACTGAAAACGTGGATGAAATAAAAGATAAAAAAGAATTTATTCAAAACCTAAAGGAAGCCATATTCAAGGTTTATGATATGAAACAGGAAATGCTTCCTGAGGAAGAATTTAGGGAGCTTGAAAGAGTAATTCTCCTCCAGGTGGTTGACAGCAAGTGGATGGACCACATAGATGCTATGGACCAGCTTAGAAAGGGTATAGGCCTTAGGTCAGTAGGCCAGGAAAACCCTGTAATTGCTTACCAAAAGGAAGGCTTTGATATGTTTGACTCAATGAATGAAAGCATAAGGGAGGAAACCGTAAGATATCTTATGAACTTTCAGATTAGAGAAGAGAAGCCCCAGGCTGTAGAGCGTAAGCAGGTAATAAGCATTGATAATACAAGAGAAACCATAGACAATGCAATGGAGCAAAAACCCCTCCAGGCTGTCAGAGAAGACAGACCGGGAAGAAATGATCCATGTCCATGTGGTTCGGGAAAGAAATACAAAAATTGCCACGGAAAGTAGGTAGGTGGTAGGATGCTGAATATAGTAGAAGTAAAAAACAAAATAGAAGAAATGTCAAAGGCTGTTGAAGAAGTTAGAGGTTCTCTTTGACCTGGAAGCCCTCAGAGAAGAAAAAATTGAAATAATGCAGGAAATCCAGGCAGACCCTGATATCTGGTCAAATCCTAAAAAAAGCATGGAGCTTATGAAAAAATCCAAGGACATAGATGAAACCCTGGAGTCATTTGAAAGCGCTGAGCAGGCAGTCAATGACATAAGGGAGCTTTTCGACCTCTATCAGGAGGATGAAGCGCTTGAAGCTGAGCTTGTGGCAGAAATAAATCTACAGTTTAAGGCAATTAATGACTTAAAAATAAGCACCATGCTAGATGGCCCCTATGATAACTTAAACGCCATACTTGCCATCCATGCAGGCTCAGGCGGACTTGATGCCCAGGACTGGGCCCAGATGCTGATGAGGATGTATACAAGATTTGCAGCTGACAATGGCTTCAAGATTTCCCAGATAGACATAAACCCCGACACTGCTGCAGGAATAAAATCTGTAACCTTGGAGCTGATAGGCAAAAACGCCTACGGTTTTTTAAAGGCAGAAAAGGGAGTCCACAGGATAGTAAGGATTTCGCCCTTTGACCCATCAGGCAAAAGGCACACCTCCTTTGCATCAGTGGATGTGATTCCTGTGCTGGATGAATCTACTGAGGTAGAAATAAGGCCTCAGGACCTTAGGATAGACACCTACAGGGCCAGTGGGGCTGGAGGCCAGCATGTAAACAAGACAGATTCTGCTGTCAGGATAACCCACCTGCCTACAGGGATTGTGGTCCAGAGCCAGAGCGAAAGATCCCAGCTTATAAACAAGGATATGGCCATGAAAATGCTAAAGGGTAAGCTGGTGGAGCTAAAGGAGCAGGAAAACAAGGAAAAGATAGAAGACCTCCAGGGAGAGTACAGCCAGATAGGCTGGGGAAGCCAGATAAGGAGCTATGTCTTCCAGCCCTATACTCTTGTAAAAGATCATAGGACAAATTTTGAGGTAGGCAACATATCTCAGGTTATTGACGGAGATATAATGCCCTTTATCCTGGCCTACCTTCAGCAAAAGAAGCAAAGTAAAATATGAATCCCTTTATGAGGGAAGCCCTTATAGAAGCCTGCAAGGCCTACAAAAAAGGCGAGGTGCCGGTAGGGGCTGTAATTGAAAAAGACGGCGCAATAATAGGCAGGGGGCACAACCTTACCGAAGCCTCAAAAAGTGCCACCGCCCACGCAGAAATATTGGCAATAAAGGAAGCCAACAAGGCCCTTGGTGCCTGGAGGCTGGAGGGCTGCAATATATATGTGACCCTTGAGCCTTGTACCATGTGCGTAGGAGCCATAATAAACGCAAGGATTGACACAATTCATGTAGGGGCAAGGGATAAGGTAAGGGGAGCAGTCCTAAGCCACCTTCCTATTATAAAAGACAATATAATAAGCTGTAAAACAAAGGCAGTTGTATATGATGATGAAATCTGTTCCTATATTTTGAGCAGATTTTTCAGGGAGTTAAGAAAAAAATGATCAAAGCAGACTTGCACTTGCACACGAGGTACTCTGACGGGTATAATACAGTGGATGAAATAATACAAAAAGCTTCCCAAAAAAATTTAACCCATATAGCCATAACAGACCATGACAACCTTGTGGGATCTGAAGAAAAACTAAAAAAAGCCTTGGCAGCAGGACTGAAAACCGTAAAATCCATAGAAATATCCTCCATGGATTATGTAAGCGGCAGGGTGGTCCATATACTTGGTTATAATATCAAGGACGAAGACCCTATCACAAGGATATGTGACCCCATAAAACAGATGAGAAATGATAAGGCTCTTTTTCAGGTCAAAAAGCTTCAAGACCTCGGCTACATAATAGACTATGAGGCCCTTTACAGATTTTCAGGAGGCTATATTTTTAAGCAGCACATATTTGATGTCTTGTTTCAAAGCGGCCAGGTGGAGTCTATGTTTCCTTCTATAAATGAGAGCCTCTTCAGGTATCCCGGCAGTCTTTACTATAAAATGAAGTACATTGATGCAAGGGCTGCAGTTGAGGCGGTAAAAGACTCTGGAGGCTATGCGGTCCTGGCCCATCCCAACCAGCAAAGCAATATTGAATCGGTAGATAGGCTTATAAAGCATGGACTTGACGGCATTGAGCTCAACCATGAGGCAAACAAGAAGGAATATAGTGCCATCATTAAAGAATATGCAAAAAAATACAGGCTTTTTCTTACAGGCGGGTCTGACTACCATGGAGCCTATGCCAGAAGGAAGGATGATATAGGGTCCTACCTTAGCGAAGAAAGCGGATTAACTATTTTTGAATAAAGCATTAGGAGAAAGAAATGGAAAAGCTGAATTTTAGGGGACAAAAAAATTCCAGTGACATAGTAAATAATTTGATAGAAGAAAATGAAGGCCTAAAGGCTGTTGTATCCGACTATTCCCAGCTAAAGAGCTTTGCAGAGGAGGTTGTTGAAAAACACAATACCCTCCTAACGGAATATAAAAGCAGGCAGACAGAGTTGACAGAGGCCAAGGATTATATAGAAATCCTCAATAATGAATTGGACCATAAGGCCCAGGAAATAAAAAGACAAAAGGATATAATTACAAACCTTGATAACAAGCTCCATGACTTTCAAAACCATATTAATAACCTTATAGAAAGATTCAAGGACATAGAAAAAGACAACTCAAGGCTAAAGGGGACAATAGAAAGCCTGGAGAAGTATATTGAGGTTATGGACAACACCCAAAGGACGGTTAAAAATGAAAGAGGGGCAGGCCGCAAAAAGAAATACGACAAGGACCAGATAGACCTTGCAGTAGGCCTCAGACTAAAGGGCTGGGATTATGACAAAATTACGCAAAATATGAATGAAAGCTTCAGCCACAAAAAATGGGATATAAAAGAAATAAAGTATATATATAGCAGGTATAAGCAAGGCTATTAAATAAAAAAGAGATGTTTCACGTGAAACATCTCTTTTTGTGATCTTAATGAGGGATTTCATCAATTTTTGCAGCGAGGATAAAATCATTCTCGTGGAGGCCGCCTATCTTGTTGGTCCACGACCTTACAACAACCTTGCCCCAGGAAAGTCTTATGCTTGGATGGTGGCCTTCGCTTTCAGCAAGGTCTCCGATTTTATTTACGAAGGCAAGGGCCTCCTTAAAGTCCTTGAACTTGTAGGTTTTTTCTATATGGCCATCCTCTGCAAGAGTCCAGCCCTCCTTTAGCTGCTTCATATAGTTTGCAATGTCATTGCTGTCTAGTGGTATATCGCCAATACTGCATGGTATGCATTTTTTTGCCAGTAAATTTTCCATTCTTTACCTCCTAAAATATCAACTGCCTCTATGATACCCTTTGCTAGCAGCTTATAATCTTAGGAGGAATAGTTTTTAAGCAGGCAGCTTTTTGCCTTCAAGCTCAAACAAAAAAGAAAGGAACTTGAGGAGGACATAAAGAACTATTGCTATTGCAAGGGCTTCTTCAAATTTTACTAGGTAGCCAAGGCCTGGTAAAGCCTTATCAGCCTTTAGCAAAAATCCGTTTGTAAGCTTTAGGGATATAGCTGATATTACAAGCGGGAAGGTAAAACTTGAGAAGCTTGGGTAAAATTTCAGTCTCAAAAGCTTGGGTAGCTTTAAAAGAACAAAGATATAGCTAAGCTGAGATGCTATAAGCAGGCCATAAACAAGGCTGATATTTTTCGCTTCAAAGGAGCTTATGTAGCCTGCAAGGCACAGGGCCAGAGGGGCTGCAAATATAGCTATGCTAGGCTGGGCAGGCTCGGGCATAGGTAATGATTTTAACCTTCTTATAACAAGAGGCAGAACCAGGAAATAAGCTATAAGGCCAAACCAGAAAAGTATCCTTCCCAAGGTCTGCATACCAAAGACAGGAGCAGTAACAGAGCCTGCAACTATCCCAACATAGACAATAAACCAGCTGGGAAAGACTTTTTTTGAATCAAAGCTCATAAGGTGCTTCAGACTGAAGCTTATAATAAGGAAAGCATGGCCCACAAGGCCTATAATCCATAGACCAAAAGCCAGGCCAGATAAAAAGGGTCTTATGTAAGCTGATAAGAGGATCAGTCCCATGGTAAGTGTAGGAAAAACACTGGCAATCAGGGGGTTTTTCAAATCCTCATGAGTCATATCAGGATGGATAATTATTTTGGCAAGCACAAGAATGAGGAGGGCAAAGGATATAAGTCCAAAGATATTTTTATAGGCCGAACCGTAGGACAGGACCAAATTACCAGTGGCTGCTGCTGCCAGCATAAGACCTGCCAGAGGGATAGGTACTTTTTTTATAAGTGTATTCATAAGTCTCCTTCTAAAAAATATCCCATACCCTTTTACAGAGGGCATGAGATACAAATTTTATTTTATTAATCAAGGTCTATCCTACCACCTGTATAGGATCCGTCATCATAGTTATGGTTGAATTTAAGGTCACTTGTGTCAAGATTTCTTTCTGTCAGCCTTTTTTCTATGCCTTCTTTGTTGTGGTTTCTTTCAAAAGGATTTGTTGTTTCTATAACTCCTTCAACAATTTCCATCCATTTTTCAAAGGGGATTCCAATTCCTATTTCATGCTCCTGCCAATTGGCAACCAGCCTTGTCCCAGGGCACAAGAGGGTAATGTTTATGTCCTTTGTGTTATAGGGATAAGTAGTAAGGTCCTGGCATACTGCCTGCAGACCCACAGTCCTAAGGTTGCTTGTATAACCATTGAAATATCCGTGACCCTGAATTAACCTCATAATATTATAGGGCTTTCCAACTACTATAACAACATCAGGATTTTCTGTATAATTTTCAAGGGGCATGACAGCTATTCCAGCGGGCTCTTCCTTCATAAAGACCATCTCATCACTGATGCTCTTAGATATTTCCACACTATGGTAGATATTTTTGGAGAATCTGCCCTTGCCAGAAGCCATCGGTTCTGGCACATCCTTCATTTTTAGGGCCATAGCTCCATTGGGGCAGGCCTGGTTTTCCTTTGTAAGCTTCATGGCCTGACCCTTGCTGGCCAGCTGGACTGAGTTACAGTAGGTCACCTTATACTCTCTTTGAGGAAGGTCAAAATTATCAAAGCCGTTTTTGTCAAAGAAGAATTTGACCCCCACCGGCTTTCGATCAAGCTCCAAGTAGGACTCTATCAAATCAACACTCTCTTTTATATTCATATCTTCTACCTTTATCTTTTATCTTTAACCTTTAACCTTTAACCTACAACCTTCTACATCATTTCTATAAAGGCGCCCAGTCTTGTTTTTAGCTGACCTGCATCTGATTGGCTAAAGTCTGTTTCTATGGCGATGTAAGGAAGACCGATTTCATCACATAAGGATTTTATATCCTTGGTTTCAACGTTATAGGTGTGGCAGGCCTGTAAAACTATATCTACAACTCCGTCAATCTTGTATTCTTTAACAAGATCCTTGATAAGGTCAATTCTTATTGAGTTTGGTGTCATTACAGAGCAGCCGATTTTAAGGTACCTGTCAGTAATAGCCCTCATAATATTATCTGCCTGCTCATCTACCATTTGGTACATATGCTTGATGCCTATGCAGTTTTCCTGGCATACAACAACTCCGCCCTCTTCATCTATAATTCCCATAGTCTTGTCGATAACTCCATGCATTGGGCATCCTGTTACAAGAATTCTCTTTGCATCATCCTTTACAGGTCTTTCTCCTGCCTTGTAGGCATCCATAGCATTGTCAATAACCCCTTGTACCTTGTTCATCCTGTCTGCATGAGTAAATTCAAACTGAAGGCCATTAAGGATAGTTGCAAAGTCCTTGCCGTTTACTGGAGGTGGCTGAAGCTTTTGGATTTCCATCATTTCAATCAGCTTTCTTCTGTATTCGTTTCTTTCCTTAGCTGCTGTCCTTAGCATTTCATCTGTTATTGTAACCCCTGTGAGCTCCTGCATTTTGTCTTTTAGGATGTAACCCTCTTTTTCCCAGATATCATTGGTATAGGATCTTGTAGTGCTTTGAGGAAGCTCCATAACATGGACATTTTTGATTTTTCCAAGGTGCTCGTACATTTTTTTCTTACCGTCGCAGGTAGTTTCTCCAACAATCATATCGGCAAAGTATGTATAAGGGCAGGCGTCTGTTATTGCAAAGCCGTAGCTTGATTTAATAAGAGGACAAAGGTTTTTTGGAAGGTCTCTCTCAGCGTCTACTATAGGGTCGTTGCTTGAGCCGCACAGGCTGACACAAATTGCTCCCGTTGCATCTATAACCTCAACAGGTGTAAAGGTGCAAAAGGTTCCTACTACAGTTTTGCCATCCTCCTTGAAGCCCTTAACCTTCATAAAGCCGTTTCTTCTTGCCTCAGCAAATTCATCAAATTTCTCTGGTAATTTAAATTCCATAATAATTCCTTTCATCTTTTTATTAAAATAAGAACAAATACTGCTTACACAAATAATATACCTGCCTATTTTCTATCTAGCTCAGAGGCAAACATTGCTGCCCCCATGGCTCCTGCATACCTGGCTATGGGAAGAGTTCTCACTTCCTTATTAATAGCCCTTGAGATAGTCTTAATTATGTAATCAAGCTCGCAAAGACCACCTGTTAAGTAAACAATATCCGCATCATCAGCCATTTTGGAGCTAAGAGACTTCACCTTATTGGCAAGGGAGTCTATGATTGCATGGGCAATGTTTTCCTTTGACTGGCCTTGACCAATCAGGCTGACCACCTCAGACTGGGCAAATACAGTGCACATAGAGCTTATTGAAATACCTCCGCCCTTTTCTGCAGCCTGACACATTTCCAAAAGACTAAGGCCCAGGGTATCAGCCATTATAGTCAGGAACTGGCCTGTTCCAGCAGAGCACTTGTCGTTCATAAGAAAATCAAGAACCTTGCCGTTTTTGGTCCTTATAATCTTGGTGTCCTGGCCCCCTATATCTATGATGCAGGCGTCATAGGTTTCGAAGATCCTCCCTGCCCCCTTGGCGTGGCAGGATATTTCTGTGAGGGTTTTGTTGGCATAGGGAACGCTAACCCTCCCATAGCCTGTGGCAACCACGACAATTTCATGGTCCTTGTAGCCCATTTGAAGCACCTTTTCAAGAATTTCTCTGGCTTTATCGCTACTGCTAAAGCCTGTTGGAGAAAACTCCTTATGTAAAATCTTGTGGTCCTTATCCAGCAGAATAGTTTTTGCCGAAGTAGAACCAATATCAATACCTAGAAATACCATAATCTAACTACCTTTCATTTTGTACAGCTTATTTTATCACAATACTTGTGAAAATATACGTAAAACCTTATTCGAAAAACTTATGGGTCATATAAATAATGTTTATAATAGGCAAGCTATCTGAATATGAATAAAGCATAGCTTTTTTTGAACAATTTTATAAAAAATGCACGATTGTCAAAGTTTTGTAACTATATTTTCTTTAAATTGGTATATAATAGATATACAAAAGGGGGTGAAGGGAATAAATACAGAAAAACCTTTAATAAGAATTAAAAATGTAAGGAAGGTCTATAGGATGGGAGACGAAAGGATAGTTGCCCTTGACGATATAAGCCTTGATATATATAGGGGAGAGATTGTCTGCTTTTTGGGCAAATCAGGCTCAGGAAAATCCACCTTCTTAAATATGGTGGCCGGGCTTGAAAAACCCACAAAGGGGGAGATTATAGTTGGCAACGTCCATGTTGAGAAGCTTTCAGAGGAACAGGTGACCCTTTTTCGCCAAAAAAATATAGGCTTTATCTTTCAGGCCTATAATCTCCTGCCCATGCTGACAGCCCTTGAAAATGTAGAATATCCTCTTGTTCTTAGGGGGATGGATAGGAAAAAAAGGGACAAAAGAGCCAGACTGGCCTTGGATGAAGTGGGCCTTAAGGGTTATGAAAACAGGAAGCCCAGCCAGATGTCAGGTGGCCAGCAGCAGAGGGTGGGCATAGCAAGGGCCATAGCTGTTGACCCCAAGATTATCTTTGCCGATGAGCCTACGGGCAACCTTGATACCAAAACCACAGAAACTGTAATGGACCTTATAATAGAAAGGGTTCATAAGAACGATCAGACCATGATCCTGGTTACCCATGATAACGCCATAGCAAAATATGCAGACAGGATAGTTACAATTCAGGATGGCAATATTATAAATATCCAGTCTGGCAAGGACTTTGACCCCTCCCTTGATATAGGGGCCAGCTTGTAGGCAGGAAATAATACCCTGGCAAGCCGCCAAGATTAAATCAAAATTAATAATAAATTAAAAAAACAAACAAGAAGGGACACCTATGAAAATAAAAATACTATCATTATTAATGACCATATCCCTCCTTCTCGGCCTTGGGACAGATTTTAGGTCCTATGCAGCAGGAGTTACCATGACAATAGATGGGCCAGGAGTAGCTCCCCAGTATCAAGGGAGCGCGGAATTTACAGTCAAGATAAAAAATAATACAGGCTCAGCTATAAGCGGCAACCTTGTCTTTACCAGTCCCTTTCCAGGGGATGTATCTCCAAGCGGTCAGCAGCCTATAAGTCTTTCAGGTGGAGCCTCTACATCAGTCAAATTTACAGCAGACCTCTATGGAGCTCCCATGGGATCCTACAGGGATTTTCTGGCTACATTATCAAACGGGAGTCTTCTGGCAAGTGATAGCGAGCAGTTTAAAGTAGAGCCCATAGACCCTGAGGACAGAGGCAAGCCTAATTTGCCTACGATCGACGAAAAGGACTACACCTATAAGCCGGATGACACTATAAACTACAATCCCCAGACCAAGCTTCAGGTGATAGGCCCAAAGGGAGGCATGAACCCGGGCCAGATCAATAATGTAGAGCTAAAGATTACAAACACTGGCAACGCCCCCTTCAACAAGGTGGTAGCCAGCGTTGGAGCCCTTTCTGATAAAATGTCCTTAAAAAATGCCCCGACAGACAAGGATCTGGGGTCTATGGGTAAGGGCAAGACCCTGTCTGCAGTCTTTCCTATATACGTAGAAAACTCCCACGAGGGGGGCAATGTACC
>JBDHVO010000025.1:0-9680 GCA_039809675.1 Proteocatella sp. | reverse complement strand
ATATATGATTTAAGGATTTTAAGTCAGGCAACAGAATCAAATTGCTCTGAAGCTCTCTTTCCCCCATCGAAAGCTTTCCCCCTATTGTCAGAATTTTATTGGTTTCATAGCCATACTCAGCCATAGGCACAGCCAAGATTGCTCCAAGCATATTTATTGATATTCCCGGTACGCTAAGCGAGGTTTTCATTCCTGCGAGAGTGGTCAGAGCATTTGTATATGACGATATGATTATATTGCCCACCTCAATTATTGCAGATACCTCCATTTCGCTAAGCTCAAAAAAATTGTCTATTTTTTTTCCAAGGACTCCTTCAAGCATCATATTTATGGAGTCTAGCTCTTGGATATAAAGCATTATGCCGTTTATTTCGCCCTTTATCCGGCTCATTACCCCGGCAACGATTTTTTCCGGGCCACCTAATTTCTTGATAGCTTCGTTGTAGTCCAGTATGGCTACCTCTGGTAATGACATGGCCACCTTGGTGTTAAGGAGGGCAGAAAGAGCCGTTGCTGCATTGCCTGTTCCTATGCTCCCTATTTCCTTTAGCACATCCAGCTCTAGGGGGCTCATTTGATCATAGCTGACTATATCCATTTTTTACCTGTCCTTTCCTATCCTCTTAAGGAGTTAATGGTACCTTCAATTTCATCTGAGGTTGTTACCATCCTTAGGGCAAATTGATAGGCCCTTTGGGTTTCTATCATCCTGGCCATCTCCTGGGCAAAGTCGACATTTGAAGACTCCAGGGCTCCTTGCTTTATTGAAGCATCACTGCTTAGGACAGGATAACCGTTTTTTTCAACTGGAATCAGCCTGCTACCGCCAGCACTAATCATGTCGTTATAGTTATCAAATTTAAATAGGCCAATTCTTTCGCTTACTGGCTTTCCAGTCAGGGACTGGTCATCTTCATCAGTCAAGCCCTCGTCCTCCTGGCTGGCAGAAAGGCTTATTGGCTTCTTGTTTTTATCAAGGACCAGATATCCGTCATTTGTTGAAAGATAAAAGGCTCCGTCTTTCCTCTCAGAGCTTATGAAGCTGCCGTTTCTTGTGTAAGATATAGAGGCGTCTACTGGATTTTGCAGGGCAAAAAGCCCTTCACCTATAACTGCAAAATGTAAGTCACCACTAGTTTCTATAAGGGCTCCAGAGTCCATTTTGGTGTCTGTTTTTTCCAGCCTAAGCCCTGCTCCTGCTTTTAGGCCGGTCACAGCATTTTCACTGGCGTTTTGGTTCATATAAATCAGATTGGAAAATGTGGCATTTTTGGCCTTAAAGCCTTCAGAGTTGACGTTAGCAACATTATTAGCAATTACATTTAGCTTTTCCTGCTGCATTCTGGCGCCTAATCCTCCATTATAAAAAGATAAGTTCATTATTCCTCCTACAGTCTTCCAACTTCATTTGTAGCCTTTTGCATAAGCTGGTCATAAATCTTTATTACCTGGGCTGCACTTTGAATAGCTCTTTGGCTGGACATCATTTTTGTCATTTCAGATACAACTGAAACATTTGATTTTTCAACAGTCTTGTGGATAAAGGTCCCTTGAACATCAATAGGGTTTCCGCCGGTGAAATAGCCTGCCTTATTTCTTTGGAGGCCATCATAGGTATCAAAATCAACAAGCCTCAGAGTCCCGATATTTGCTCCGGTTTTACCTCTTATTGACCCATCTGAGCCAATGCTGACATTATCGTCATTCAGAAGGAGAGGCCCATTTTTCCCCATAACCCTGCCTCCTCCCGGAAGTGAAAGGTAGCCATCGTCATCTAAGATAAAGCTGCCATTTCTTGTATACATATTGCCGCCAGAGCCTTCTATAACAAAAAAGCCTTTTGCTGCTATGGCTACATCTAGGGGACTGCCGGTTTCCTCAAAGGCTCCCTGTTCATAATCTATCAGAGTTTCCTGGGCTGTCCTTATCTTTGAAGCACTACCTACAGGTATCTTAGCCCCGTCGCCCTGGTTGCTGCTCCTGTACTGGATTTCATCCTTAAAGGTAGATGAAACCAAAGTGTCCGCCTTATAACCCGGTGTTGATACATTTATTATATTGTTACTTATAACGTTTAGATTCCTATTTTGTGTCAGCACACCTGATGCAAGGTTGTATAGTCCCTGTAGCATATTCCCTCCTGGTTTTAATCATTTATATATTCCTGCATTTTGTTTCGCAGCTTTTTTATTGCTGATGCGTGTATTTGGGAAATCCTTGGTTCGCTTACATCAAGCCTTTCCGCAATATCCTTCATACTCAGGTTACTTCCATAATATAGCTCAAGCACTGTTTTTTCTCTGTCTCTCAGGGTTCCAACCTCTTTTGCCAGATTTTCATTCAGCTCCATATTAAGAAGGTTTTTCTCAGGGAGATTTTCAGCTTCCTTTAAGCTCCCTCTTTTGTAGTCTGCCACACTGACTCCCTCCTCCATCAAGGAATCAAGCGATAAAAACCCAAATATATTGTTTTGAGAGGTCTGCTCCCAGTATTTTTGCATGCTTATCCCAAGGGCTTCAGCAATTTCTTCATGGGAAGGCATTTCGCCTGTCCTTGCATATATTTCGTCTGTGATATTTGCAATATCTCGGCTTGCTTTCCTAACACTCCTTGGTACCCAGTCTTGTTTTCTTGCCAGGTCTATTATGAGTCCCCTTATACGCTTAGAAATATAGGTTTCAAACTTCACATTTTTATCCAGGTCAAACTTGTCTATAGCCTTCATGATGGCAATAACTCCCTCGTTTACTATATCATCAGTATTGGTAAAGCCCGAATAAATATCCCTCATTTGATTTGCAATCATACGGACAGTGTCCACATAACGGAGCACCAGCTCTTGCTTTATTTCATGACTTTTTGTTTCCTTGTATTCCTTTAATAATTGTTCATTACTTTTGAATTCCATTTCATTGTAACTATACATCTATTTCCCCCTGTGCTGCTTCTAGATTCCTCAGCACTTCCCTGCGCCGGAATTTAACTTTCAATATTGCCTATTGCCTGTATCTGTACATTGTTTGCAATTTCATTGAAGGAGAGTACATATACATTTGGGTAAAACTGCTCGATAAGCCTTGCGAAGTAAGCTCTCACAACATGACTTGTCAAAATTATCGGTCGCTGGGAGAGGTCTGCAAATTTTTTCATCTGGTCTGCCAACTGGGTAACAATTTTTTGTAGCACATCGGGGCTTAGAGCAAGGTAAACGCCCTGGTCGCTCCTTGTTAGGGAGCTTACGATGATTTTTTCAAGCTCAGCATCCAAGGTTACTACCTTCATCTGGCCGCCATCGCAGAACTTTCTTGTTATTGTCCTCTTCAGAGCCATCCTGATACTCTCTGTTATAAGGTCCAAATCCCTTGTAGCAGAGCCCGAATCCACTATGCTATCCAAAATTGTTGCCATATCCTTTATTGGAATCCCTTCCTTTAAAAGATTAGCAAGAAGCTTCTGGAAATTGCCGTAGCTCATTATATCTGGAAAGACTTCTTCAACAAGCTGGGGCTGGGTAATCTTTGTGTTTTCTATAAGCTGCATAATCTCTGATCTTGAAAGGAGCTCGTATGAATGTCTTTTTATTGTTTCTGACAGGTGGGTAAGCATTACGGACAGAGGGTCTATTACCGTATAGCCATAGATTTCAGCCATTTCCTTTTTGTCCGAGGTAATCCACTTGCCTGGTATTCCATAGGCTGGCTCTATAGTCTCTATTCCATCAATGTGGGCAGTAGCAGTAGCTGGTTCAAGAGCCAGATAATAGTCTGTTAAAATCTCCCCTCTTGCTACCTCTTCCCCCTTTATATTTATAATGTACTGGTTGGTATTAAGAGCCGAGCTGTCTCTTAGCCTTATGGATGGGATTACAAATCCCATCTCCTGGGCGTACTGGCGTCTAAATATTACTATTCGGTCTATTAGCTTTCCGCCGCTTTGCTCATCAACAAGGGGTATAAGGCTGTAGCCAAATTCCATCTCAACAGGCTCCACATTAAGGAGGGGATATATATTGTTTATATCTCTAAACTGCTGGGTTTCATCTACTGGCCCCTCATCTGGAACAAAGTCGTCAATCGGCAAGGGTATTTCCTTAGCCTTTTGGGTGACATAGGTTCCTAGAGCAATGAGGGTTGCTGCTATTAAAAAAAGCTGGATTGTTGGAGTTCCCGGTATTGCTGCAAGTACCCCCATCAGACCCCCGGCTATGATAAGGGCTGTAGGCTGGGCCATAAACTGCTTGCTTACGTCATTGTTCAAGGAGCCCTCAGACACTGCCCTTGTTACTATCATGCCTGTTGCGGTTGAAATTAGAAGGGCCGGAATCTGTGATACCAGGCCATCCCCTATGGTGGCTATGGAATAAATTTGCAGGACCTCGCCAAAGGACAGACCTGACTGAATTATACCGATTACGGTTCCTGCAACAAAGTTAATCAGGGTTATAATGATAGACATTATAGCGTCCCCTTTTACTATCTTGGTGGCACCATCCATAGAACCATAAAAATCAGCTTCTTTTTGTATCTTATGTCTTCTTGTTCTTGCCTCATCCTCGTTTATAAGGCCTGAGCTTAGATCGGCATCTATTGCCATCTGCTTGCCCGGCATTGCATCAAGGGTAAACCTGGCGGCAACCTCTGCCACCCTTTCTGCTCCCTTGGTTATAACTATAAACTGGACCAAAACAATTATTAGAAATATAATTACTCCGACAACAATGTTTCCCTGGAGAACAAAGGTACCAAAGGCTTTGATTACAGCTCCTGCTTCCCCTTGGCGAGTTAGTATGAGCCTTGTGGAGGAAATATTCAGTCCTATTCTGAAGAGGGTTGTAATCAGTAGCAGTGACGGAAATATAGAAAATTCCAGGGATTCCTTTATGTTCATTGATATCAAAAGGATGACAAGTGATACTGATATATTAAGTATAAACATTATATCAAGAACAAAAGGATTCAGCGGAATTACCAGGAGCAGTACAATTAGTACTACAAATAATGATACCGCATTGCTTAAAAGTCTTTTCATGTAAACCTCTGTTTTTATAAAATAAATGAGTTGTATTTTTACTGGCGGCTACTTTGGCCCAGGTTAAGTATTTTAACGAGAATTTCTGCAATCTCTCCGTAAAATTCAAAAGGAATTTCTGATCCTATGTCTGCCTGGCCATATAGGCCTCTGGCAAGAGGCTTGTTTTCCAAAACCATTACTCCGGCTTCCTCTGCCACCTTAATTATGCGAAGGGCTAAGTCATCCTGGCCTTTTGCAACTACGAGAGGAGCTGACATGGTTTTATCGTCATATTTCAAGGCAACTGCAAAATGGGTGGGGTTTTTTATAACCACATCAGCCTCTGGAACTGCCTGCATCATCCTTGACATGGCGATTTGCCTTTGCATTTCCTTGATTTTTCCCTTGACCTTGGGATCTCCCTCCTGCTGCTTGAACTCTTCCTTAATCTCTTCCTTGGACATCCTGATTTTTCTTTCATAATCCCACCACTGGTATATAATATCCAGGGCAGAAATAGCTACAAAGGCTATTCCTATAGTATATACAAGACTCATAACTGCTTTTAGCATATAGACTGATGATGCCCCTACATCCATCATTATGGTTCTTGTGATTGGAGTAAGCTGTTTTAAAATAAAATTATACATAATTGCTGCTAGTACAGATATTTTAATAAGATTTTTGACAAGCTCAACAAAATTCTTTAGGGCAAACATATTTTTAATACCATTTATGGGATTAAGCTTGTCAAACTTTGGCTTTATCGCATCAGGAGCAAAGAGCAGCCTGGTTTGTGCCATTGTTGCAATTACAGCAATAAAGCCTGACGATATGAGTACAGGAAGTATTGCTGTAGAGTAGGCAGAAGCAAAGTCGTAGGTGATGTTGCGGGTCAGGCCGTCGCTTACCTCGGTCGTTGTAGCTATCATCGAAAGGTAGCGTACAAAAAAGCCCCCAATTGTTTTTTTCAAGGTAGGAAACCATAGCTTAAGGACTGAAAAGACTCCTATTATAGATGCAGCTATAACCACATCCTTGCTCAGCATTACATTTCCTTTTTTACGTTCGTCCCGCCGCTTTTTGGGGGTGGCTTTTTCGGTTTTAGAATCTGCTGCCATATGCCCCTCTTTCAGCTCTTACATTAATCATTAAATAAATCCTGTTATATTCTTTATTTCTTCCATCATCATAAGTATCAGCTTATTGATAAAATCACCAAAGGGTCCAACCAGAATTAATATTGCCAGCAAGCCTACAATGATTTTCATTTGTATGTTAATAGCAAATATATTTATCTGGGGAATTGTTCTCATTAGTATGCCTACTCCCGCTTCTCCCAAAAGCTCAAGGGCTATCAAGGGAAATGCCATTTGGACCCCCAGTAGGGTACACTGGGCAAAAAGCTCGATCATCATGGGAAAGACCTCAGGCTTTAGGGTCATAGAACCGTAGGGCACAATGTCCCCCATTAGGATAAAGACCCTGAAAAGAGCAATGTGGCCGTCAACTACAAAAAAAATAAGCATAAACATATAGTTTAAAAGAGTAGCAGATAGGGCCATAGAGCTATTGGACTGGGGATCATAAATTGTTGCCATGCTCATTCCCATCATGAAGTCCATTATACCCCCGGCGTAAACTATTATGTATTGAAAAAGACTTATAACAAAGCCAATAAGGTAGCCTGCCACAAACTCCTTAAGAAGGAGAGTCATATATTCAATCATACCCGAGGCCGCAACCGGCTCCTCGCTCGGCCCGTAGCTTATAAGAAAGATACTCAGAGCCATTATTATTCCCGATTTTACAATTCCAGGGATTCCCTTTCGGCTTAATATAGGGTTTGCAAGTACAAAGCCTGATACTCTCATTATTATGAGAGTCCAAAGGAGTATGCTTTCTTCCATATCCCCTCCTATTTAAGCATCATTTCAAATATCTTATAGCTAAAGTCCTGGAGGATCTCCATCATGGCCCCTCCGGTTATTAGAAGTATAGCCCCAATAAGAATCAGCTTTGGCACAAAGGTCAGGGTCTGCTCGTTTATCTGGGTTGCTGCCTGGAGGATGGATATCAGCACGCCTACAGCCATTGAGATCAGCAGTATTGGCCCTGCCAACTGAATTACTGTGATGGCAGCAGAGTACATGAGGCCAATTACTTCAGAATTTGTCATATTATCTCCTATCAGTTAAAGCTCCGCAGCAGGGTTGAAAACAGTAATGTCCAGCCATCTATGGTCACAAAAAGCAAAATCTTGAAGGGCAGGGAAATCATTGCCGGCGGCAGCATTATCATCCCCATGGACATGAGAGTGCTGGCCACAACCACATCTATGAGTAAAAAGGGGATTAGTAGCAAAAAGCCCATAATAAAGGCCCTCTTTAGTTCAGATGTCATAAAGGCTGGTATTACAATCCTTATAGGAATATCCTGCTCATTATCAGGTGTGCTTTGGCCCGAGGCGGTCATAAACATATCGAGGGTGTCAATTTCTGTCTGCTTAAGCATAAAAACCTTCAAAGGCTTTTGGGCTCTTGCAAGGGCTTCTTCCTGGGTTATTGCTCCATCCCTCAGGGGTTCATAGGCGTTTTTTGTTATATCATCAGTTATGGGTGCCATTATAAAAAGTGTCAAAAATATTGCAATCCCAACCAGCACCATATTGGGAGGAGTCTGCTGGACCCCAAGAGCGTTTCGTACAAAGGATAAAACTATTATAATCCTTGTGAAGCTAGTCATCATTACAATAATTGATGGCAAAAGGGATACAGAGGTTAAGAGAAATAAGAGCTGGAGCGTCTGGACGCTATCGCCGTTAACATTTATTAATGCATCTCCCATTACTTCACCTGTTTATCCCTGTTAACTTTATTTAATATATCCCTAAAGCTGCCAGGAAGACTCTGGCTACTAGCACTGTTTTCTTCATCATAAAGCATTTCTTCAATATCCTCTTCGCTAAGGTCTGCCAGCTTTGTTATACTGCCCTGGGCAATACCAATAAGGAATTTTTTACTCCCTACCCTTATTGCGGCAACAGACTTGTCCTGACCCACAGCCATGATATCCAGTAGCTTTATATGCTTAGAGCTGCTTCTTTTTACAGCTGAGGTTCCGAGAAACCTGCTGGCAAGATAGGCCAAATAAAGAATTCCCAAAAGGATTATAATGGACACAAGGGCTTGAAATAATGATCCTGGCATATGCCCTCCTAACTCTTACCCATAACTTCTGTAATCCTTATTCCAAAGTTGTCATGGACAACTACAACGTCCCCTTTGGCTATACACCTGTTGTTAGCATAAAGCTCTACCTGGTCTCCTGCCATCTTGTCAAGAACTATAAGGGAGCCCTGGGTTATCTCAAGTATTTCACGAATTGGTTTCTTGGTCCTCCCAATTTCAACAGATACAACAAGGGGAACATCCATTATCATATCAAGGTTTTCCGGCCTGACTATCCCTGTAAGGTGGGATTTGTCAGAGGCTGAGTCCTTGACGTCTATGACCCTTGGCTCCTTAGGGGCATAAGCCCTCTCTGTCTCAGGCTGAACCAGTCCCGGTCCAGCTTGCTCTATCTCTTTAGCAGGCTCTGGGGTTTTAACAGGCTCTGTCTCCCTTTGCAGGCTTCCTCCACTTAAAAGAGCTTCTATTTCCTCCTGGGTCATGCTTGCCCCGGCAGGCTTTGCTTCTTTTGCTGGCTCCTTGACAGGTTCCCTTGACTTTGCCAGCATGGCTTCTATGGCCTCTTGGCTCATGACTCCTCCTGATGAAGGAGAAGGCGATTCTGTTTCTGCTGGTGGCTTATCCTCGCTAATTATTTGCTTATGACCTTCTGCTTGTTCGGCTTCTTCAAGATTACCTTCGAAATCCATTCCTCCCATAAAGGTAGAAATCATATCTCTTACAAGCCCCATAGGCAGTACATTAATAAATTCGCTTTTGAGTTTGTTTTCGATTGTAAGGTCGAACTCTATAACCACGAAGGTTTCTCCCGGCTTAAAATTTCTATCCTTAAAGGTTTTCACATCCTTAACCTCAAAGGTTGTCGGGGTAGAAATATTAATTACCCTGTCAAGGAGCTCTGACAAGGCAGTAGATGAGGCCCCCATCATCTGGTTCATAACCTCACACACGGCACTGATTCCAATTTCATCAAGCTCAAAATTTTCTGGATCCAGCTCTGTATGCATAAGAGTTTCCAGTATTACCCTGACATCATCCTTTTTCAGGATCATTATGTTGCTTCCTGAAATCCCCTGAACATAATCTATGGTTACGGCAATGGCCGGCTCTAGATTTCTAAACTCAAAGTTCTCATAGGTTTCTACCTTTACCCTTGGAACAGTTATTTCAACCCTTGAATTTAGCATGGTAGAAATAGCCGTGGCAGATGATCCCAGACTTATATTCGTTATTTCACCAATGGCGTCTATCTCTAATGAGCTTAGAACTTCCTGATTCATACTTCCCTCTCCTTATTTCCAGGCTACTTGCCAATATCCAGAGCCCTTTGTGCCATAAGCTTCCAGGTATTAAAGGAGGTTACGTTGGCATCATAGGACCTAGACGCTGTCATGGCATCTATTGTCTCTTTTACTAGTTCTACATTTGGCATAAGTACATAGCCATCTTCATTGGCATCAGGATGCTCTGGATCATATA
>JBDHVO010000024.1:0-9902 GCA_039809675.1 Proteocatella sp. | reverse complement strand
ATTGGTAGATTTTTGGTCTAACTTTTGGGGGTCGGTTCAAATCTAATCCTGCGCCGGCAATTTTTTATTTTGTATTTTCAAATTCATAGGTATAGGTAAGCTCCTTGCCTGAAGCAAGCTGGCTATCGTAATCCTTGAGCATAGCTTTGGAGTATTTCAGAAGAAGGAATAAGCCTATAATATTTGGAAGTACCATAATTCCATTGAACATATCAGCCATATTCCAAACAAGATCTACCTTCTGGTAAGAGCCAAGCACTATGAAAGTGAGTACTATGACTTGATATACTCTGATTGCAGTTTTCCCTTCAAAAAGGAATCTAACGTTATTCTCTCCGAAATAGTACCATCCAACAACTGTTGTAAAAGCAAAGAAGGTAAGGCATATTGCCAGGAACATCCCCCCAATAGGGCCAAAGGCTATATTAAAAGCTTCCTGAGTTACTGCAACTCCTGCAAGTCCCAGCTTATCTGATCCAGTAGCCAGAATAACAAGAGCTGTTGCAGTACATACAAGCATTGTATCAATAAATACTGCTACCATTGCTGAAAGCCCCTGCTCTGCCGGATGCTTTACGCTTGCAACTGCATGGGAGTTTGGTGTAGAACCCATACCAGCCTCATTAGAGAACAAACCTCTGGCAACTCCATATCTTACAACCTTGGCAATAGTAATACCCGCTGCTCCACCAAAAATCGACTCTGGATTAAAGGCTCCAACAAAAATATCTCTAAATACAGGAACGATATTACTGCGAAATATTACTATAACAGCTATGGCTCCCAAAATATATACTAACGCCATTATTGGAACTACAAGCTCTGCAAAGGATGCAATTCTTTTTATCCCTCCAATAAATATCAGACCCGCTGCAATTGCAAGTATTATTCCAATTGCTAAATGAGGCACATTGAAGGCTCTGCTGACAGCATCTGCAATGGAATTTGCTTGGACCATGTTACCAATAAATCCAAGGGCGAGAATAAGGGCAACTGCAAAAAAACTACCCATAGCTTTGGAACCAAGACCGTTTTTTATGTAGTATGCCGGCCCCCCAACAAGCTGGCCATCTCTATCTCTTTCTCTATATTTTTGTGCAAGAGTAGCCTCCACAAATATAGTCGACATACCAAAGAAAGCAGAAACCCACATCCAGAAAACTGCACCAGGTCCTCCAAGAGATATGGCTGTCGCTACTCCTGCAACATTACCAGTTCCTATTTGGGCTGCAATTGAGGTTGCAAGCGCCTGGAAGGATGACATGCTCCCCTCCTCAGTCTTTTCTTTTTTAAACACTCCTCCAAAAACCTGCTTAACTGCAAAACCGAATCTGGTAAGCTGAGGAAATCCGAGGCTTATTGTGCAATAAACTCCAACTCCCAATAAACCAAATAAAAGTGCAAAATCCCATAAAAAGCCATTAACTGCATTAATTAAATGCTCTAATCCAACCATAATAAGTCCTCCAATTTATTTGTTTGATATTATGGTAACAAATAGGCAAACGTTTGTCTAGCTATTTGAGGTATATTTATTAAACAATTATAAAAAATGCAGTTATTATAATTATTCGTGTATTTGCACTTTACAGATAATTTGAGGTAGTTATGCCCTCATCAGCCTTATACATAAATTTACCGTTTTTATAGTTTTGCTCTAGAAATAAAAATGAAATTTCTGTCCCCCAATATTTCATGACAAAAGAAGACCCCGGCTTCAACCGGGGCCTAAATAAATATTTTTAGCCTGATCTTAAATTAGTCAACCAGCTTCCCAGTATCAACATCATACTTAAATTCAGAAATACTGGTGCTTGGGTTTATGAATTCAAACTCGATTACAACCCGTCCCTTTTCAGTTTCAATATTTATTTCTTTAAATTTCTTACCCTCACCAATACTGTTAACTACACTCTGGATCAAATCGTCTGCTTTGGCAGCCATTGTTCTTTCAATCCAATCCTTAGATTCTCTGCTATGGAGAGTTTTTTCTTTGTGGAGGATTTGACTAGTTCCGGCATCTATCTGTAATTCATACTTATATTTACTATCAAAGCCTTCAATGACGTAGATAAAGCTGCTATTTTCTTTTTCCAGCTCCATTTCATAAATTTTTATGTTAGGGTATTCCTTCATATAAACGTCATAGGCCTTTTTAAAGGATATGGTTTTTAAAAAATCTCTTTGTGTATTGTCTGTATCCATTTTACAATCCTGCGTACAAATATTTACCTTTCGGTTTAGAGCATCCCATTCAACCTTTGCCCCCATGCTTTCTCCCACAAATCGTAAAGGCACAAAAGTATGGTTCATTATAATTCTAGCAGGAGTGTCCAGATTCATCATTTTCCCATTATGGTGGGCTTTATGGTCACCAATATACATAGAAATTTTTTCTCCTCCTAGAACAGCTTCAACCTCATGAGTTGATTGATGCCATTTTACATCAGCCCCCAAAGCTTCAAAAATCGATCGCATTGGAACAAGGATTCTATTATGCTCAATAACAGGTCTTATGTCTGTACTTAAAATTTTTCCATTTACCACAACCGAGACTTGGCCATCCGATTGGACCTTGTCCAAAGCAAACACCATAATAATCAGCAATGACGCTACAATCAGGGAAAATATCCTATCAATAAATCTTCTCACCTTCCGACCTCCTTTACATAATAATTGGGTTCTTTTTCTATTATACCCAGCTTAAGCTTAAATATTCAAAAAGGAGCCTGACAAATTGGCTCCTTTGAATTAATAGCTTCTTATATAAACAAATTTACATTTGCATCCTCTGCTTCTCCAAGGTAATATCCTACTCCTCCAAAATTTACACCCTGAATTAGCTCTTCTTCTTTTATTCCCATAACATCCATAGACATAGTACAAGCAACTAGGTTTACTCCGCTTTTTTTTGCAGCTTCTATAAGAGCTTCCAAAGATTCAACATTCTTATCTCTCATGACCTTTCGTATTAGTTTGGCCCCAATTCCGCCCATGTTCATCTTTGAAAGCTGGAGTTTTTTGCTTCCCTTTGTCATCATCATTCCAAAGCCCTTCTCAATAAATGATTTTTTTACTGCTATTGGTTCATCTTTACGAAGAATATTTAGCCCCCAAAATGTAAAGAACATGGTTACCTTTTTTCCCATTGCGGCAGCACCATTAGCTATAATAAAGGAGGCTATAGCTTTGTCAAGGTCGCCACTGAACACAACCATGGTTTTACCGTCTTTGGGATTAGCTACTGGCGAATCACCCGTAATTCCGGCGTTTACGCTTAAATTTGAATTCCCTTTTTTTACTGATGCAAATATTATCCCCTTATCCTTTTTTACCCCTAAAAGCTCGTTTCCTGTCCTTTGAGCAAAGGCTTTTACATCTTCAAAGAAGCCCGGGTCCGAAGCCTTGATGTTCATCACTTCACCCGGCTTAAGAATATCCATTGTTTCCTTGGCTCTCATTAGAGGTCCAGGGCAGCACATCCCGCAAGCGTCTACTTCTACAACTCTTGTTGGAGCTTCACTTACTAGGCTTTTTTTATCTGAGAGTCCTTGGTCATTGCTACCGCTGTCAACTTCTTTAGCCCTATAGCTACCCATTTCGTGCATTTTCATGCCTCCCAGCAGGTTTTTAACTTTATAGCCTTTTTGCATCAAAATTCTAGCTGCTATATAGCCCCTAATACCAACTGCACAATAAACAAGAATTTCTTTATTTTTATCAAGCTCATCCAGCCTGTCTCTAAGACTATTCAAAGGAATGCAAAGAGCTTCTAAAAGGCAACCTGTCGTTTCAACCTCCAGGTCCTCCCTTATATCAAGCAGAAGCTGCCTTTGCGGATCAAACGTTTCAAGCTCTTCTGACCTAAAGGTTTCAACAAGGCCCTTCACTTCATTTTCCGCCATAAAGCCAATCATATTAGCAGGTGACTTAGCTGCAAGAAATGGTGGTGCATAGGCAAGTTCTAATTCCTTAAGATCTTCTATCGTTGCCCCAAATTTTATAGCTGTAGCCATTACATCTATAAACTTATCTACTCCCTCATAGCCCATTGCCTGGGCTCCAAGGATTTTCCCATTGGTGTCGTAAATAGTTTTAATTGTAAGCTGTGTCGCACCAGGGTAATAGCTTACATGGTTCATTGGATGAATATAGGATACTTTATAATCCTTATTATATACCAGTCCCATTTTTTGAAGGGTTCTTTCATTATTTCCAGTTGAAGCTGCTGCAAGAGAAAATACTTTTAGGATCGATGTACCCTGAGTTCCCTTGTACTTTTTGTCAAATCCTCCTATATTATCTGCAGCAATTCTCCCCTGCCTGTTTGCAGGACCTGCAAGCGGTATTGCCGCGTCAGTCTGGAATATATATTCCTTAACCAGCACCGCATCACCTACTGCATAGATTCCCTCAAGATTTGTCCTCATATGATCATCAACAAGGATATGCCCTCTTTCGCCAAGTCCTATTCCAGAGTCTTTTAAAAAACCTGTATCCGGAGCTACTCCAATGGAAAGAATTACCATGTCTGTTTCAAGTACCCTGTCATTGCCGAGGGTTATCCTTATTTTGCCGCCTTCATGGTCAAAGCTACTGACTCCGTTCCCAAGAATGATTGAGATTCCATTATCGTTTAACTCTTTTTCTGCGATTACTGACATTTCTGTATCAAATGGAGCAAGAATATGAGGAGCAGCTTCAACAATTGTTACTTCCAATCCTCTTTCTTTAAGATTTTCAGCTGTTTCAACCCCGATGAAGCCGCCTCCTATTACGACAGCAGTTTTTGTTTCCCCCCGGTCAACTACAGCTTTTATCCTATCCATGTCTGCAACATTTCTTAGCTTGAATATGCCAGGTCCGTCTATTCCCTTAAGCGGAGGCTGTATTGGCTTGGCCCCGGGAGATAGTATTATATAATCGTAGGACTCGTCATAATCACCCATAGCATTTGACTTGACTCTGACTTTTTTGTTTTTTGGATCAATGGAAACAACTTCGCTTTTTATCCTTACATCAATATTAAATTTTTTACGCATATTTTCAGGAGTTTCAAGAATCAGCTGTTCACGTTCTTTGATGGTTTCTCCAATATGATACGGCAGCCCGCAGTTCGCAAATGAAATATATTCATCTCTTTCAAACATAATGATTTGTGCTTCTTCATCAAGTCTCCTAAGTCTTGCTGCTGCAGTTGCTCCACCAGCAACCCCGCCAATAATTAATATTTTTTTACTCACGCTTTCCTCCTGCTTTTATGCATTTTAACTTAACTTTTTATTGCATTAATTATAGCCTCTACCAGATTTTTTATTCGTTCATTTTTTATGCTGTAGTTTATCTCAAGACCACTTCTTTCGCCATCTATTATTCCTGCCATCCTAAGCCTTTGCACATGCTGAGAAACTGTGGACTGAGGCAAATCAAGGCGATTTTGCATACTTGTTACATTACAGCACCCGTTTTCAAGAAGCCCTCGGGCTATACAAAGCCTTACTGGATGAGCAAGAGCTTTCAGCACCTCTGATACTTCTTCTAACTCTTTATAATTTAACTCCATAATGAGACCTCTTTTCTTAACCTGAATCATTATAACGCAATATTACAATATAACGTTATATCTGTCAATAGTTATTTTATTCTAATTTCCTATAAAGAGTTGCCATGCTGATCCCTAAAAGTTTTGCAGTTTTTGCTTTTCCCTCAAGGTTTTCGCCATAACGGTTCAGATAACTTTGAACAACACTTTTTTCATACTGGCGGGTAAGCTCTGCTAGTGATTTGTTTTTAGAAAAATTACTTGTATTTGTTTGTTTATCAATATTATCTATCCCGATAGCATTGCCCTCTTCAAAAATCACCCCATACTCTATCAGGTTTCGCAGCTCCCTGATATTTCCAGGATACATATAATCAAGGAGAAGTTTTTCACATTCGGGGGTGAAGGAGGTTAACTTCTTGTTGTATATGTTTGAGAAATATGAAAGAAAGTACCTTGATAGCATTATAATATCATAGCCTCTTTCTCTCAAAGGCGGAATATGGATGGGAACAACGTTTAACCTGTACATAAGGTCCTCCCTGAATTGTCCTTTATTAACCATGTCCAGAAGATCCCTGTGGGTGGCCGATATTATCCTAGGATTAACCTTTACTGGCTTATGGCCTCCAACTCTGACTATTTCCTTTTCTTCAAGCGCCTAAGAATCTTTACCTGCATGGAATAGGGCAGGTCTCCGATTTCATCTAAGAACAAGGTTCCTTCCTTAGCCATTTCAAATTTTCCAGGCTTCCCCGTAGCAGTTGCCCCTGTAAATGACCCTGATTCATATCCAAAAAGCTCCGATTCAATGAGGTTGTCAGGAATTGCTCCACAGTTTATGGCTATAAACACCTCTTTGCTTCTTTTACTGGATGCGTGAATTGCTCTTGCAAAAATTTCTTTTCCCGTTCCTGTTTCACCTGTCAAAAGCACAGAGGCCTCGCTGTCTGCCACCTGAATTGCCTGCCTTTTTGCCCTCAAAAGAAGCTCGCTATCGCCGATGATATCATCAAAGGTAATTAGATGCCTGTTGATTCCCGATTTAATAACTGATTCTTTCATTTTCTCAAAATCCGAAAACACAAGAATAATGCCTTGGTCTCCATTTTCGGAACCAATCAAGCTGCTTTTTACAACATAATCGGCACCCCTTATTTTTACAGGCTCAGTTTCCCCGTTATAGCTGATTTCAACCAGCTTTGCCATCACCTTATCTCCAACCACTTCAGCTATCTTATATGGGGTGTCTTCCTTCAGGCCAAACTTTTCATTTATATATTTATTTTTTGTTATTATATCTAGGTTCTTATTCAAAATAACTATTCCCTCATTTAGAGAGTTAATAAGTGTAACCAGCTCTTTTGACCTGTATTCAAGGAGCTCCCCAAATCTTTTTTCACTAATTATCGTTGAAATAATACTACTCAGCTGATTTTCAAACTTGATATAGCTATCGACGTTATTTAATAAGTTATTTTTTGCTTTCTCATTAAATGCACACATCCCCAGAACACCAATAATTTCTTTGTTGAAATGTATTGGTATGCAAAGCTCTGCAAGCTCAGTACAAGTATCTCTGTTATAGCACTGAATACACAAGGGATCATTTTTTGTGTTTGAAATCAGGTACTGTTTGCCTGTTAATAAGCTTTTATGAAAGACTGAATTTTCAGGCGCCTGTTTTCGAAATAATTTATTAATATTTTTTGTAGCCGCCACCCGGTTTAAATCCTTGTCAACTATTGTTACATCAATGTCTGTAACAGCATAAATAGCGTCTATAATATGCTGGAGCTCCTGGGTAATACCATTTAGGAAATTCATTGCGCCTCCTGTCTAATTCACCAAGTATTTTCCTTAGCTTGTTTGAAAAACCTAAGTATAAGTTATCATTTTTGATAATGTGTTTTCAATTTTGATAATACCATCGAAGCTCGCTGTTTACAAGAGCTTGTCTGTATATCTTTTTAGATTTTCTCAAGTATGATAATGTTTTTTATATTTGCTGCTTGCTAATTTCTTTATTTTTTCGGAAATCCCCGCTTTACAAGGGTTATATAATTTTTCTTTTTCCTAAAAATTGGCATTGAATTTGCTTATTACAACTGTGAGATTTTGTTCTGGAAGGAGAATAATTATGAATACCGATATCCTGATTTCAATATTAAAAGACCAGGTTAAGCCTGCCCTCGGCTGTACAGAGCCTGGAGCTGTAGCCCTGGCTGTGGTGCGTGCAAGAGAAATTTTGTGTGATGGCGTAGAAAAAATCAACATAAGAGTTAATAGTAATGTACTTAAAAATGGCATGGGGGTGGGCATCCCTGGAACCAATGAAAGAGGTCTTGTATTTGTTGCTGCCCTGGGGCTTGTCGTAGGTAAATCTGAGTACGGCCTTGAGGTTTTAAAGGATGTTAATGAGGATAGTATAAAAAATGCTCTTAAAATTGAAAATTCAGGTATTATAAACATTGAGCTTGACAAGAATGCCGATAAACTTCTTATTTGTGTTGAGGCTTATTCAAAATCTAGCAAGGCTACTGTAATTATCAAGAATTCTCATACAAACATTGTCTTTGAATGCAAAGATGACCATGTTATTTTAGATAAAGAAGCTGATGAAAAAGCAAGTATTTCAAATAACATTCCCCCGGTGCGTGAAATTAAATATGAAATCCAAAATTATGATATTGATGATCTTATCGACTTTGCAGACCATACAGATATAAATAAGCTTAACTTTATTCAGGATGGCATTGATATGAACCTAAGGCTTGCAGATATTGGTGTACAAGGAGATATAGGTCTTGGGTATGGGAAATACTTGCATAATAATATTATTGATATATACACAAGGGCTAAAGCCTTTACAGCCGGAGCTTCCGAGGCAAGAATGTCAGGCTATCCCTTACCTGTCATGAGCAGTGCTGGTTCAGGAAACCATGGTCTGGTTGCTATAGTCCCTATTAGCATAATAGGTTACGAAAAAAACTACCCCAAGGAGCAAATACTCCGTGCCATCACATTAAGTCACCTTGTTACCATTTATATCAAATCATATATTGGGTCTTTATCTCCAGTATGCGGCTGCGGAGTTGCTGCCGGAGTAGGAAGTGCTGCCGGCCTGACCTATCTTGAAGGTGGAAACAAGGATCAGATTAATAAAGCCATTAGCAACATGATCGCCGGAGTCACAGGGATGATATGCGATGGAGCAAAGCTTGGCTGCTCATACAAACTTGCAATATCAGTTGATGCAGCTGTCGATGCCTCCAATTTAGCCCTTAATAATATGTTCATCCCTTTTGATAATGGAATTCTCGGCGAAACAGCTGAACAGAGTATAAAAAATCTTGCCGATGTATCAAATATCGGTATGCACGATACAGACGGAGTAATCCTAGATATAATGCTAAACCACTGCTAAATAATAATCCCCGGGGTTAATAGCTGCAAGAGTTATCCTAATTCTCTTGTTACAATTATGAGCCCGGGGATTTCAAATTTATAATTTGTTGTAGTCAAACAGGATTTTTTCGCCATCATTTATTACAATACACGGAAGTCCAATGCTACCAGACCTTTTTACCACATCAAATTCTTTATAGTTATCTCTATATTTTAAAAATTTCTTTAGATTTAGCATTCCTTCAGAAATATCAAGATATGCAAATTCAATATTTTTACTCGAAAGATACTCTTTCGCAGGTTCACAGTCTGGTCAGAATCTGCTCCCAAAAACTACAACTTTGTCCATCTTTCTCTCCTTACTATGAAAATAGCATAGCATAATATCTATCTATTTTTTCTTCTAACTTGACTATACTTATATGCCTAGCTTCCCTTATAAATTCTTTCCCCTCAATAAAAAAAAGGATTCCCGGAATTGTAAATATTGAGCAGGCAGCTGCAATATCAGGGTATTTATTAACATCTACAAAGTAACTACTTATTTCAGGGTACTTACCAAGCAACTGCTGGATTTTTGGTCTTAGCTCCAAGCACACGCCTCATAAATCATTGCCAAAATAAATCAATACCATATTTTCATTTGTTACTGCTGCTTCTGCAGCTTCAATAGAATTTAAGTAATCAAACGCCATAACCACCAACCTTTAGTAATGGACAGCTCTATCACCGCCTATAAGCTTAGGCCTTGTCCTTATCATACTAAGGTGAGCATTGCCAATTTCCTTAATTTCACTTCGTACAACAACTCCAACTCCTTTGATGTGCATGCCTATAAATACATCACCTATGTCTATTCCAGCTCTAGCTCCTGCGCTATCAACCACAACGGCATCCTTTAGCGCTTCCATTGCTGCAGTTGCAAAACCTCCACCTGCACTCTCAACAGGGA
>JBDHVO010000023.1:0-9981 GCA_039809675.1 Proteocatella sp. | reverse complement strand
TTCCTTTTTTGCCTTTACGTAGGCTTCCTTGAAATTTTGGTGTACATCGCATTCCTCTGTGGCTACAAATCTTGTAGCCATCTGAACGCCGCTGCAGCCCAGACTCATGTAATGGTCTATATCCTTCTTGTCATAGACCCCTCCGGCAAAAATTACCGGTATTTCTTTATTGTATTTTTCTTCGTATTCTTTAACAATCTCGATAATCTCAAGGATTTCCTTGTCATAGCCTGTTTCCTTATATTTTGCAACCTCATCTGCAGTAAATCCCAGGTGGCCTCCTGCAAGGGGGCCTTCTATTACCACCATATCCGCTGGCCTTTTGTGTCTTTTGTCCCATAGCTTCAGAAGGGTCTTTGCTGCCTTTGGAGGTGATACTATAGGAGCGATTTTTACATCGGAGCCTTCTACAAGCTTAGGCAGGTCCGTAGGCAGGCCGGCTCCGGAAATTATAAGGTCAACCTTGTTTTCAACGCAGCACTTTACGTATTGCTCGTAGTTTTTCATAGCTACCATTATGTTTACACCAATTATTCCGCCTTGGGCTATTTCCTTTGCTTTTTGAATCTCTCTTTTTAGAGCTCTGAGATTTGCAGAAAGCGGGTCCTTTGCAAAGTCAGGCTCCAAAAATCCGATCTGGGCAGCTGATATTACTCCTACTCCTCCATTTCTTGCAACGGCTCCTGCAAGTGAAGAAAGACTTACCCCTACTCCCATTCCTCCCTGGATTATAGGCTTTTCTGCTACAAGATTTCCAATTTTTAGTGGTTTCAACATTACTACTCCTTTGTTTGTTTATTCATTCATTAATCTATAGTGGAAGGCTCTTACCTCTAGCTAGAGCCTCTCACTTCAAATCTATCCTTATCTGTATTCTGCATTCTGTATTCTGTAATATTATTATATATAGGCCTTATTGTCAATTACAATCGCAGTATTTTCAACAAGTCTGTCTATTTTCTCAGTATTTGTTTGTTTAAGTTTTCGCCGACAAATCTGCGATTACTGTCTTTTTTAAAAAGGCTTTGAATTCTTGAATATAGAACCTCCCCATAGTATAATAGGCTAGTAGAAGAAAGGAGTCTTATGATAAATTACCACATGCCCCTTTACAGGCCACCAAGTGAGGCTAGGAGCCTGATAATCCAGGTTACTCTGGGATGCTCTTATAACAAGTGTACCTTTTGTTCAATGTACAAGTCCAAGGACTTTGTTCAAAGGAGTATTGAGGATATAAGGTCTGATTTGTTGTCTGCAAGAAGGGCTTACAGCACTGTTAAAAGAATTTTTTTGGCCGACGGAGATGCTCTGGCTCTTTCCTTCGAAAGCTTGGCCAAAATTCTGGACCTTATTAAAGAAATTTTTCCGGAGATTGAGAGGGTTTCTGCCTATGCAAGAGGCCGCAATATACTGGATAAAAGCCAGTCAGATTTAAGGCACCTAAGGGACAAGGGGCTTAAGATGGTCTACATGGGTCTTGAATCTGGAGATGATAATGTTTTAAAGTCAATAAATAAGGGGGAGAGTAGCCATACTATTATTGAGTCTGCCAAAAAACTTATGGACGCTGGTATTCTCCTGTCCATGACTGCAATCTCAGGACTTGGAGGGAAAAAATATAAGGATTCCCACGCACTTAATACTGCCAGAGCCTTTAGCCTTATAAAGCCTGATTACATTGGCTTTTTAGCCCTTATGCTTGAGCCTGATACCCTGCTTTTTGACCAATATAAAAAGGGAGACTTTGTCCCCCTTGAGCCTTCTGAAATTATTGATGAAATGTTTGTTTTTTTAGAGAATATTGATTCAGAGGGTACTATATTCAGGTGCAACCACGCATCTAATTATTTTAGCCTGTCAGGTAGCCTGAACAAGGATATAGGCCCTATGCTTGCTGAGCTTACAGCAGCTAAGGCTGATTTGAGCTCCCTAAAGGATGAAAGCTACAGGCTGCTCTAAGGGATTCTTATAAATACAGACTAAACCAGAAATTACTACCCTGAGCAGGTGTAGATTCTACCCCATATTTGCCCTTGTGCATTTCAATGATTTTTTTCACTATAGACAGGCCTAAGCCACTGCCAACTATCGCCCTTTTATGGATTTTGCCTGTCTTGTAATACCTGTCCCATATATAAGGCAATTTGTCCTTTTCTATGCCATCACCATGGTCCACTATTTCTATTTTTACATATTCTCCGTCAGCAGTTTGGTTTATGGTAATATTCCTATCCTCATTGCTATAATTTATTGCATTTATGAGGAGATTGTAAAAAGCCTGGGTTATTTTAACCTCGTCTGCATTTATATAAACCTCTTTATCGTAATTAAAATTTAACTTAAACCCATCCTTGTCAACCAACCTCCCTATCCTTCCAATAGTTGCCCTAAGGCTTGCAGTAAGGTTGTAGTAGCTTGTCTTAAGCTCCATGGTACCGGCTTCCAGCTGAGAAACATCAAGGATATCCCCTACCAGGGAGGACAGCCTTTTACTTTCGTCCATTATAAGCTCCGTATGTTCCCTTGTTACCTCACAAGGGAAGTCATGCATCATTTCTGCATAACCATAAATAAGGGCCAGGGGCGTCCTTAAATCGTGGGATATGTTAGCCATTAACTCACGACGAAGGTCTTCCACCTTGGATAGTTCCTGCGCTGTATAATTGAGGGTGTTTGATAATTCGTGAATTTCCCTATAGGTCTTACCCGAAAAATGCGTCTTGTAATTACCATCAGCCAGTACCTTTGCGCTTTCATTCAATTCCTCGATAGGCCTTGAAACCATCTTTGCAATTACAAATGCCAGGGCAATAGAGAGACCTAGCATAAGTGCTGTAACATAGTATAGCTGAACCTTTATGGTTGAAGTTGTTGCCTTTACAGGGGATATAATGGCATAAAACACAAAGGATATGACCTCCCCATCCTCTCTTATAAATTCTTGTTTTTTTGTTATGGCTCGCCTTATAGGCGGTTTTTCACTTGGCTTAGGCTCCCTGGGAGGCTCAAAGCTGTGCTCTGGGGTCACTATTATTTCAGAGTTATCAGCCAGATCCCAAATAATCTGATTGAGCTCAGGGCTGTCTATATTCTTTTTTACAAGAACTATGGCTTTTTCTATCTCATTTCTTCTTACATTTTCGTACATCTTGTCCAACAAAACAATTTCAAACAACCAGAGGGTTGCTAAAAGTATGGAGCAAAAACCTAGCAAAAAGGCAAAAATCTTCCACATAAGCTTCTTTGACTTCTTCATCTATCCCTCAAATCTATAGCCCAGGCCTCGCAAGGTCACAAGAAGGGCTGCGTAGGGCCCAAGCGATTTGCGCAAGAGCTTCATATGAGTGTCCAGGGTTCGATCATCCCCACAATAATCAAAGCCCCAAACCTCCGAGATAATCCTTTCTCTTGTTACGGCCCTATTTTTGTTGTTGATAAGAAAAAATAATAAGTCGTACTCCTTGGGAGATAGGTTTGTCTCAACTCCATCAACCATCACCCTATAGGCTGTCATATCTACCTCCAGCCCTTCTTTAGAATATACAATCCTATCTTGTTCCCCCTCTTGGCTTTTTTGTTTTCTGCTCCTGCGTAGGATTGCACTTATCCTTAGCATAATTTCTTTGGAAGAAAAGGGCTTGATCACATAGTCATCTACCCCTAATTCAAACCCAATGACCTTGTCATATTCCTCCCCTCTGGCAGATAGCATTATAACCGGAGTGTCAGCTTTTTCCCTGATTTTTTTGACTGCTGAAAATCCATCAAGGTCAGGCATCATTATATCCATGATTATAATGTCAAAAGAATCCTTCTGGCACAGCTCTACAGCTTCCAGACCATTGGAGGCTTCTGTAGCCTGGTGGCCTTCAAAAATTGCATATTTTTTCAAAATGGCCCTTATACCACTTTCATCGTCACATATCAGTATCTTTGCCAAAGCATTCTCCTTTTTTCTTTTGCAAATAGGTCTCCCTGTTAAGGAAGAGCTTGCAATAAGCTTGATTTTTCCTAAAGTCTATTATATCAGCTTACCTGTCCTTGTGGGAGGCTTTCCTCCTCCCCTTTGCATATTACTTCCCAAATCAGCCAGGCTTATATTAGAAGCATCTATAAGTTTTGCAGGATCTGATCTTTGCCCTTGGCTTGTCGAAGGTATACTGCCATCAAGCTGTCCCTCTACACTTTCCGCCCTAAGGTTGCCTAGCTTTGTAAGCTCTGTCAGAGATTTTTTGTAGGCTTCATAGCTAGTGAAGGATTTACTGTCTGCTGCAACATGGGCTCCTATCCTTTCATCCAAAGTAATTATTGTATTTTCAAATCTTCCATTTTGAAAGTATTCATCTACAAGCTTTTGCATATATTCATGGTATCTGTCTTTGTACTCCTCTACTTCCAGTAGCTTGTTTAGCAGGGGCCTGTCCTCCATGCTTACCATGCTTACCGCTGTGTCAATTGGAAAGTTTACAACATTATCTGAGCTTGCGCTATTAAAGCCTCCAAACGCAAGATTGTAGTCCCAGGGCAAAATTTTAATCTTACCATTTATTTCGTAGATATAATAATTTTGTCCCATATTTGATGTATAGCTATCCAGATTTACAAGAAAGTTGTGTGCTGCAAAGTAAGCTAAAATTTCATCTACATCAAAATATTTCTCCAGATTTTTTCCTTCATTTAGATTCTTAATAGCTGTAATCACCCTTTTTTTGTCCTTATCAGAGCTGCTCTTAAACACTGCATTGTTAAAGATAGAGCCATAACTTGATATTTCATCACCTTTGTAGAGAAGGCTTCCTCCATTGTCCTGCATAGCCTTTTTTCCATCAGGAGCTGCCTTTTGCTCCATATCTCCTCCTTGGCCAGAGGGCTTACCCGGAGGTTCCATACCTCCTCCTTGGTCAGAGGGTTTACCAGGAGGTTCCATACCTCCTCCTTGGCCAGAGGGTTTACCAAGAGGCTCCATACCTCCTCCTTGGTCGCCTCCACCCATTTCAAGCTTCACATTATAGAGCTGGCCTGCAGATGTGCTATAGGCCCTATCCAAAAATGACTTACTGTACCTTTCTAAGACAAGGCAAAATCCATAGTATTCCCCATTTACACTTACATTGGCGTAGTTTTTCTTTGGAGTTTCAACCCCCAGGAAATCCATGATTTCGTAAGACAGGTAGTCCTTCATATAGGTTGTATCACTCACCATATTGTTGATTGCCAATACATCAAGTCCATAGAAGGTCTGCCCCTTTATATTATAATCAGCCTTAAGCTGAAGACTATATCTGTCACTGTCCTCCATGGAGGATACCTGGCTGATGCTGGAATTGCCTTTGGTCCTTACGCCTACAGTAGTAAAGGTTTCTCCATTTATTGTAACATCCCCAGCCATATATTCTTTTTTCATGGGGTCTTCAAGGGTTTGCTTCCACTCTTGCTCATCTACTTTTATATCAATTGAAAGAATTTCATCTCCAAAGAGCTTGCTCTCATACTCCATGGCTCTTGTTTCAGCAGTCTGAGCCAGGTAGCAAAGCCAAAGAGAGAGAAGGATAGCCATGCCTATGGCAAAAAGAATTATCTTGTTTATATATTTACTTTCTAGCATCTCATCTCCTATTTAAGGTTTACATATAGTAATCTCCGTTGTAGCTTACAAGAACAGCATTGGAAACTCCTTTTATACCCATAAGGGCATTTACAAACTGGACAGAGGAGTCCTTTAGTCTCACCTCAGCCGTAAGCTCAATACCATTTTTTGATACATTCTTGGATTTGACTATATACTTTTTGGTTGATTTTTCCAAAAGCTTAGCCGACTCCTCTTCCGATTCCTCATCCTGACAGTTTACAATAATCACATAAGGAGTGTCCGTTGTTTTTCTGCTGGTGAACAAATATAGTATCAGTCCTATTGCCAGCGAACCCATCAGGGCCAAGGCTATCAACCCTGCTCCAACAATGATTCCGGATGTAATTGCCCAAAACATATAGACTAGATCCAAGGGATCCTTCACAACTGTCCTAAAACGCACTATGGATAAGGCGCCCACCATACCTAGTGAAGTTATTAGATTCGAGGATACTGCAAGTATAACCAGGCTTGTTATTAAGCCCATGGCAATAAGGGAAATCCCAAAAGATGCTGAGTACATGACTCCCTTGTATGTTTTTTTGTAGATCAAAAATATAAAAAGCCCAATAGCAAAGGATATCATTAAGGCCACTGCAATATCCGGTAGTGAAAAGGACGCAGCCTTATTCAAAAAAGTAAACTCCATTAATTCTTCTAGCATATCTTTCTCCTTTATTCATTTAAACAAATCTTGATACCACGTATTTTGAAAACTCTGTAACATTTCTACTGTCCATTTTGATAGATTGTCTGATTATTTCCGGTATAAATTCGTCGTACTTTATTTCCATAATTGTATTACTTGCTGCAGGAATTGTCACAAGCTCTGGACTTAAAAAATTACTTGTATTATTTGACGCCCTTATATCCCTGTCGAAGGTTATGCGGACATTCCCCGCCAAATAGATAAAGGCCTCCCTTTCATAGTCTACAACAGATTTGGGTCTAAGCTGCTGGGAATGTATCTTGCTGTAAAGCTCCATCAAGAGGGGAACCTCACCCTCCTTTAACACAGAGAAATCTCCATTTATTATTCCCTGACACTGGGACAGGGTCAGCATATGACCTTCCTTGTAGCATAGACTGTTAATTTTACTCTTTTTTTCTAGCCGAATATAGGATAAATCATTATTATAAAACCTTATTCTGAATTTTTCCCTCCTGTTGAAGCCTGCAAGCTTTTCCATGACTGCCTTATCTGCATAATTGTCAAAATATAGACTTCTTATTTTGTAAAACCCATCTTCACCAGCATTTTTGTCCGCTTTTGCAATATGTCTGATTCTTGAAGTTATCTGAAGATAGTCTGACTTATTTATCTATACTTTGTGCTCATGCCTCGCCTTTGTTTTCATTTTCCCTCCTTTTCTCGTCTATAGAGATATTGTAGCCGGGTAATGTGAATTTTATTTGTAGCCTGTCTGAACTTTATCTGAACTTTTTAAAAAACTACTTAAATAAAGAAAAACCCCATGTCAGATTTTTGGTCTGACTTGGGGTTTACTCGCTTATCAAATCTTTTCTAAATAAATATCTCAACCTCTGCCCTTCTTGTAAAATTTTCCTCCAAATCCTTTTTATGATAGATATAATCAGGATTATCAAAATATTTTGCCTTACATGGACATTTTTTTATACAGGCACAGCATTTTATGCATATTCCTTTTACAAGGCTCACATCCTCATAATCTATAGAGCCCATAGGACACAGATTAGCACATATCTTACAGTCTATACAGGCAGGGCTGGTTTTGGGCTTAACCTTCCTGATATCCATAGGCTTTTTGTTAACGTCAAGAGCTTTATAATATCCCTGTTCAATATAGTCATTGCCCTTTACCTGGATTATTTTTACTTGATCCTTATCCTGAGTAAAAGAATTATCCCTAGAAGACCCCAATCCCGTAAGCTTATCCGCTACAAGGCCTGCGAAGACCTCTGCTTTTGCAAGATCTTCCTTATCAGGTCTTCCCTTTGCAAGAATATCAGAAAAGGAATGCTCCCCTACAAAAGCACCTGCTGCAATAGGCAGGAGCTTTCCCCTTAGAAGAATATCCCTGAGCTCTGCCAGGGCATTATCATAAGCCCTGTTTCCAAATAATACTATAGGCAGGCAAGGACCCCTGCCCCCCTCTATCTGTTTGAGAAAATCCAGTAAAACATTTGGTACTCTGCCCGCAATAACTGGAACCCCAAACACCACAAGCTCATCCGATGCAAAGCTGAGGGGTTTGTCTCTTTTTTGAGGAAGGGTGAAATCAAGACTATGGACACTTATTCCAAGCTCTTGGCCTATCCTGTTGGAAATTTCTTCTACTATTTTTTTTGTTGTCCCCGTTGGACTGAAAAATACTGCCTTAACCTTGTTTATTATCATTGTTCTTCTCTTGGCCTCCTATAGCCTTGGCACATAGCATGGCTGTAGAAAAGGCAGCCTGAATATTATAGCCTCCTGTATCCCCATCAATATCAAGAACCTCTCCTATAAAATATAGTCTTTTTCTAAGCCTTGATTCCATTGTGGTCGGATTTACTTCCTTCATACTTATGCCCCCTGATGTGACCATTGCCATATGGTAACCTCCCATTGAAGCAATTGTCAGAGAGAGCCCTGTAAAGGATTTTGACAGCAGCTTTCTTGTACTTTTGTCGATTTGGCTACACTTTGTTTCTTCAGAAATGTTTGTGTGCTTCAAAAGGCTCTCTATAAGCCTTTTGGGAAACTCCTCCTTCCTTAAGAGGGTTTTTATCATTAGCTTTCCACTGGCGTCTATTTGCTCCTGGAGCTCCTTGTCAAATTCTTTCTCATTCTTTTTTTCGACAAAATTAAGTCTGATCCCGTCTCCCCTTCTCATCCATCTGGAGTTGTTCAAAATAAGGGGGCCCGATAAGCCCTTATGGGTAAAGAGGATATCACCCCTGTCCTCTCTTAATTTTTTCCCATCCCTCCATATTTCAAGAAGGACATTAACCAGGGAGATGCCTGCCAAATCTTCAAAGGGATAAGCTTCAATTTCTATAGAAGTAAGGGCTGGAGCTGGGTCAATTATCTTATGACCCAATTGGGCTCCCAGGACATAGCCGTCCCCAGAGGAACCAGTTTTTGGATAGGATTTTCCGCCCGTGGCAACGATAAGGTGCTCAGCTTCAAAGCTCTCCCTATCTGTTTTTATATCAAATCCATTTTCTAAGAGCCTGACTCTGGTCACTGCCTGGTTGTACCTGATAGTAACTCCATATCCTATACATTCCTTTAGCAACACATCCAGGAGATCCTGGGCAGATCTTGACAAGGGAAAGACCTTTCCATTGTCAAGGGTTTCCATTTTAAGGCCTCTTTTTTCAAAAAAATCAATAGTATCCATGTTGCCAAAGAAGTCCAGGGCATTTTTTATATACTTATAATTATCTCCATAGTGATTAGCGTAATCCAGCATATCTCCGCCCTGAGTCAGATTGCACTGGCCAAGGCCCGAAAGCAGGAGCTTCCTGCCTGCCTGCTCATTTTTTTCTATTATCGCTACTTTTTTTTTGTTTTTTGCCAGCTCTATAGCTGCAAACAGACCTGCTGGCCCTGCTCCTATTATAAGCACTTCGTATTTATTCAAAAAATCCCCTTTTTATTTTACTATTCCAAGCTTTTTTAATTTGCTGGCCATTCCCCTGCCCTTGGGCATTGACTCAAGCTCCTCTATTGTAATAGCCTTCAGCTTGAAAAGGGTAAATACATACACAAGACCACCTATCAAAACTCCTGATAGGGTAGCGACAGCATTTGCAGCAAAATCTGAAAGGCCGGAAAATCCGAGTATTAGCATAAGGACCTCATAAGATCCTCTGGCACAAATACCCATAATTCCTGCCGTAGCCAGGGGCTTCACAAGAACCAGGTTAAAGTCGAATTTTACATTAGCCAGGGCTCTCACCGATATCAGGTCCAGTATAGCTGCAACTATGTAGGCAGATACTGTTGAGATAGCCGCCCCTTTTACATTAAGCCAGGCAATTCCTGTCAGAATAAAGGTCAAAACTATTTTTACTCCCGCCCCAATAAAGAGGTTTATTACAGGAATATGGGCCCGTCCCATCCCCTGAAGAACCGAGGTAAAAGACTGGATAAGGCTTAGAAATACCACTCCTACTGACATAATGGCCAAAAGCTGGCCAACTGAAGCCGGCTCGTTTGGATAAAGGAGCTGAATAATCGGAGTAGAGAGGACAAAGAGTCCCACTGCTGCAGGCAGCCCTATAAGCATACTCACCCTTATGGCAAGGTTTGCGTTGTTACGCAGCTTTTCCCTGTTATTAACAGCATAGGCAGCTGATATAACCGGCACCAGGCTTACTGC
>JBDHVO010000022.1:0-10085 GCA_039809675.1 Proteocatella sp. | reverse complement strand
ATATTATCATGGTCTGTTATGCAGATTCCGTCAAGCCCCTTATTTACTGCTTCTTCGATTATTTCTTCAAGACTTACCCTGCTGTCAAATGAATGTCTATCCTGGTGCAGATGCATATCAATTAACATATTTTCTCCCTGCAATTTGTAATACTTAAAACCAAACTTGTTTATATTATACTTCCTGATTTATTCAAATCTAGTACCATTATACTCCAAATTAGCATTTCGAAAAGCTTTTCCCCAAACTATCCGCCTTTTTCCCTATAGGTTTTTTTTATAAAAACCATAAAATTATTTTATAGGCTTTCTTTTATATGGATTAAGGCCTTGTTTCTAGTCCAGGTTCTCGTAAATCATTTTGTAGCTATCCTTCTCTGCCCTATATACATACTCCACATCCTCCGTCAGCAAATTTTCTATGTCCCCCTGCCTATCCAAAACAAACTCTACACAAACGCCACAGCTGGAGCTAAGGATCCTTGGCACAGGCTTCATTTCATTGCCTATACCTTCTGCCTCCAACAGCCTGCTGTAATTTATCGCTCCGTACTGGGTGAAGAAAAGGACAATATACTTATTTTTTTCCATGGATCACTATATCCCCATTATTTTCTTTTATGCTTACGCTGTAGCCACTTGACTCCAAAAATCTTTTTACATTTTCCTTAGAAACATTGTTGTCTACTAAAATTTCCAGCTCCTTAGGACTGTCTGCAAGAGCCCTCTTAGTTAGTAAGACAGGTTCCGGACAGGACAAGCCTGCTGCATCAATTTTTTTCATTATTCCTCCTACTTAATAAAACCCTTTTCTTTTTTTATATTGCCCAGGGCTATTACTGCAAACACTACAAAACCGATCAGGACGGCAATTTGACCTGCCTGTGTTGGCCCCTTGGCAGAGGATGCAAGCCCAAAGTTATGGGCAAAAGCAGCTCCTAGCAGGAGTCCCAAAACTGTAATTGCCGAGTCTATATTTCCCTCTCCCGAAAGAATCAGTTGTCTCAGAGGACAACCTCCTAAAAGCACAGAGCCAAGTCCTACAAGGGTCATGCCCAAAAAATTCCATAAGCCATCTGTATGTGCAATAGGCTGGTCTGCAAAGCTTAAATTGAATTTGCCAAAGGCTATATTCATAAGCAGGGCAAAAACAAAAGTTGCCAAAATTCCACTAAAGAGGGTATAGTCTTTGAACATTATGATATCCCTAAAGCTTCCTGCAGTACACATTCTTGTAAGCTGTCCCAAAACTCCAACTGCAAGGCCCACAGCCAGCGCCCACCAGACAGGTGCATGCATAGAGCCCGGCCCTTCAGCACTGAAGAAAATAAAGCCAGCGCCACTTACCAGCAGGAAAAAGAAAACTACATGAATGAGTGATATAGCCGAGCCTTCCATAAAACTCGACTTGTAAGCCCTTTTTAGGCTGTAGCCCTTGTTAATAAATACAATCCCTATTCCAACGCCTGTTACAAAGCCTGCAAGACCAAACAGGGCATTGAGATCTCCACCTGCCAATCTCAGGATCATTCTTGTTGGACACCCCAGGAACATCAAAGCTCCAATCATAATAAAAAATCCGATTACAAAACGAATCAAGGGGGAAGATCCCACCTTTGGTTTGAATTCCTTTTTTGCCAATGAAATTATAAATGCCCCTAAAACAATGCCTATAATCTCCGGCCTTATGTACTGAACCACTTCAGCCCTATGCAGACCCAGCCCCCCTGCAATATCTCTTACAAAACAGGCTATGCAAATCCCCATATTTCCCGGATTTCCCATTTTGACAGATAAAACAGCTAAAATACCAATAATTCCTCCAGCAATGCCCAGTTGGCTTGCCCTTTTTTTGTCTAGCATAATGCCCCCTTCTTATATTTTATTGTAAATTCGCTATAATTATACTCCAAAATCTCTTTAATTAAGCTATTAAGAAGGATGTTTGTTAATAAATTATTTTTATATCTCCTATAAATAAATTTGATGATAAGAGGAGGCTTAGTCAAAAGGCTTCCATTACCCTGACTTGACTCATAATATTTAAGAGTTTTAGTAATATATCCTTGAGACTGGCTTTTCACAATAACTGACTTATGTTATAATTTTTAGAATAATTTTTGATGATTTTTTATATTTGATTGAAAAAGGAGGATAAGTATGCGTGTATATATGGATAATTCGGCCACATCCTTTCCAAAGCCCCAGCAGGTTGTTGATGCCATGACCGATTACATGACCAATATGGGTACCAGCATTGCAAGGAGCACCTCAAGGACCTCTGCTGCTACAAATAATATGATCTTTGACCTTAGGGAAAAGCTGGCAAAATTTTTTGGTGCTGAAGATTCCAGAAATGTTGTGTTTACCAAAAATATTACAGAGGCACTTAATATCATCATCCACTCCTATATAGAAAAAGGGGACAAAGTACTTATAAGCTCTCTGGAACACAATGCTGTAACTCGCCCTTTAAACCAGGCAGGGGCAGAGATTGTTTCTATACCTGTTTCAAAAGATGGAATTATGGACTTAGACTTTGCACGTAATAATTTAGACGGAATAAAAGCGATTTTTTCTACCCACGCCAGCAATGTATCAGGAGACCTTATGCCTATCCAAGACCTGGCCCAGCTTGCGAAAAATGCAGGAATTCCATTTATCCTAGATACAGCACAAAGTGCAGGCCATATAAGGATTAATATGCAAGAGATGGGTATTGATTGCCTTTGCTTTACAGGACACAAGTCCCTTCTGGGTCCAACAGGCACAGGCGGTCTGATTTTAACAAGGGACTTTGCCCAAAAAATAAAACCGTTCATTACAGGAGGTACAGGCAGTCAGTCTGACGAGGAAGTCCATCCCTCGCTTATGCCGGACAAGTTAGAGGCAGGAACACCAAATATTGTAGGGCTGGCAGGACTTCTTGCGGCACTAAACTATATTGAGGAAAAAACCTTGGAAAAAATCTTTGAAATTGAAAGTCAAAATGGAGTCTATTTCTATAATAAGCTCTCAAAGCTTTCCGGTATAAAAATTATTGGTTCCTGCGATTATGCCCACAAGCCCCCTGTTTTTTCTCTGGACTTCTTAGGTAGGGACAATGCAGCTATATCATATATTCTGAGTAGCAAGTATGATATAGACAATCGCACGGGTATGCACTGTGCCCCAAGAGCCCACAAAACTTATGGTAGCTTTCCCCAGGGCAGTGTGAGATTGTCCCTGTCCCAGTTTACAAAAAAAGAAGAAATGGACTATGTAATCAAAAGTCTGGAAGAAATTCTGTCCCAAAAATTTTGATTAAATACGGTTTGCACCAACAAGCTTTGACCCAGCATACTTTTGCTCAGCATACTATTCAACCTTAAAAAGCTCCTGACCGTCAGGATTATCTGACGACCAGGAGCTTTTTAACTAAAATTCTAGGGCCAAAGCCTGCTTTACCTATTCCTTGGAGGGAAGGCTCTCTCCAGCTGATATGGAATAGGAGCATCCCTTCTTATGGCATAACTGGCTTCTAGAGCCCAGTTGGATTTTTCAGGACTCCCCTGCCTATTGCCACCAGGTCGGCATCTTCATTTCCGACAACTGAGTTTGCCATGTCAAAGCTATCCAGCTTACCAACCGCAATAACAGGCAAGCCTGTGGCCTCTTTTATGGCCCTGGCCATAGGCACCTGGTAGCCCGCATGGACTCCAGGCCTTCCGCCTGACCCTATCATACCTTCTCCTCCGGACGTTATATGGAAGATATCAACACCCTCCTTCATATATTCCTTGGAAATTCCAATTGCATAATCAAGATCATAGCCCCCATCAACATATTCTACAGCTGAAAGTCTGAAGATAAGAGGCATATCCTGAGGCATAACAGATTTGGCTGCAGCCAGAACCTCCCTGCCAAAGAGGGTCTTGTCCCTCCCGTATTCGTCCTCCCTTAGATTTGTAAGAGGAGAGTGGAACTGATGGATTAAATAGCCATGGGCTCCATGAATTTCAATAGCGTCAAAGCCTGCCTTGACAGCCCTTGCTACTGCCTCCTTGTATTTTATAACCATAGCTTTTACTTCTTCATTGGTCAGAGCCCTTGGCACCTTGTAGGAATCTGAAAATCTCACATCCGATGCTGATACAATCTCAGGGGCATCCTCTGCCTTTCTGCCTGCGTGACCGATTTGGATTGCAACCTTGGCTCCATGCTTATGACACTCATCCACAATCCTCTTCAGAGGCTCAATTTGACTGTCGTCCCATAGGCCCAGACACCTATCAGTAATTCTTCCTGCTGGCTCTACATTGGTCATCTCGACTATAATAAGACCTGTTCCGCCCACAGCACGGCTACTGTAATGTACGAAATGCCAATCATTGGCGATACCATCCTTGTTCGTTGCCGAGTATTGACACATGGGCGGCATGGCAATTCTGTTTTTAAGCTCCAGACCCTTAAGGTTAAATGGAGAAAAAAGATGTTTTTCTATGTTCATAGCTAGCTCCTTTAAATTATTTCAATATCTTCCCTACAAACTTTTATACCCAACAAACCTAGCTTAAACATTTATAATCATATCATTTTCGTGCCCGCTCCACCATATAATTTAAGTATCTCTTCAATATTTTTAAAATGAATAATTGACATCAATCCTTCTATGCTGTATATTATAGGAGAAATAGGGGAGCTTATGCTGAGAGTGGATTTTTCCAGACCCTTAACCTGTCGGATAATGCCGTCGTAGGGAATTTACTTAGTCTGCCCTGCGCAGATTTTTTTATTTTACACAAAAGATTTCTATATATTCCATCAAGAGGAGGATAAATAATATGAACCAGCCGGAAGCAAGCATTGCAATCCAGGTGCTCCCTGCAGTCCAGGGTGAAGAAGTAATAAGGATTGTTGACAAGGTAATAGACTATATAAAGGGTACAGGCCTTAACACCTTTGTCGGCCCCTTTGAAACAACTGTTGAAGGACCCTTTGACCAGCTTATGGACATCGTAAAATATGCCCAGCTCCTTTGTATCAAGGAAGGGGCCCCAAGCGTTATGTCCTATGTAAAAATATCTCTTAGCCCGTCTCAAGGGGTGTGGTCAATTGAAAAGAAAACTAAAAAACACCAGTAGCCTCTACCCCCTTGTGTTTTTTGCAGTCCTTATAGGCCTTTGGCAGGGAGTCAGCTACCTTGAAATAGTCCCAAAATTCATGCTGCCATCACCTGCAAGCGTAGTCAGAGCCCTTATAAAGGATGCTCCCCTGCTTTTAGACCACAGCAAAATCACCCTTTTTGAAGCCCTGTCTGGTCTTATGCTCAGCATAGGAGGGGCAGCTATAACAGCTATAATTATGGATGAATTCTCAGCTGTCAAAAAAACAATCTACCCTTTTTTAATTGTAACCCAGACCATACCGGCCATAGCCATAGCCCCCCTTTTGGTGCTTTGGCTGGGCTATGGCATTGCTCCCAAGGTAGCCCTTATATTTCTTACCTGCTACTTTCCCCTTGCCATAAGCATCCTGGGCAGCTTTGCTTCTGTGGACCGTGATATAATCTCCCTCTTCAAATCTATGGGAGCCGGAAGACTTCAGATCCTATTATGGGTCAAGCTTCCCTCTGCTGTGGAGGGCTTTTTTGCCGGCCTTCGTGTAGCCGCCTCTTATTCTGTAGTAGGGGCAGTAATTGCAGAGTGGCTGGGAGGGAACAGCGGCCTTGGAGTCTATATGACCAGGGTAAGAAAATCCTATTCCTTTGACAAAATGTTTGCCGTAATAATAGTGATAACCCTTATCAGTCTGCTCCTTATCACCCTTGTGGACTTTCTTGAGAAAAAAGCCTCCCCTTGGAAGGCAGACAGCAAAAAATTGACTAGCTAATTTAGAAATGAGGTTAAAATGAACTTTAAAAAAATCAGTGTATTACTCTTGGCCTTGAGCTTGGTTCTGGCTGGATGTTCAAAGCCAGCACCTGAGAGCTCTGGTGCAGACTCGGATAAAAAAACCGAGCTCGGGAAAACAAGCAAAATATCTGTAGTCCTGGACTGGACACCAAACACCAACCATACAGGTATGTATGTAGCCTTAGACAAGGGCTTTTATACCGAGGAAGGCCTTGAGGTTGAAATAATCCAGCCCCCTGAGGATGGCTCCATTGGCGCAGTAGCAACAGGCAGCTCCCAGTTTGGCGTATCCTACCAGGAGAACCTAGGTGTAGCCCTTGCCGCCGACAATCCCATGCCTGTTACTGCCATTGCAGGAATACTAAACCATAACAGCTCAGGAATAATATCCCTCAAGGATTCCAAAATAGAAAGCTTTAAAGACCTTGAGGGCAAAAAGTATGCAACCTGGGGTAATGACATTGAGCAGGCCATCCTGAAATACGCTGTAGAAGCTGAGGGCGGCGATTTCAGCAAGGTTGAGCTTGTTCCAAACACCAGCTCAGATGCCATTTCTATTTTGCAGTCCAAGGCTGCAGATGCTGTGTGGGTCTATGAAACCTGGGACAACGTAAAGGCAGACCTTGAGGGTATAAGCTATAACTACCTGCCTTTTGCCCAGGCATCGACAGTCCTTGACTATTACACCCCTATCCTTATTGCAAACAACGATCTTTTGGCAAACGAACCGGAAACCGTAAGGGCCTTTATGAGGGCAACAGCAAAGGGCTATGAATATGCCATAGCAAACCCTGAGGAAGCAGCGGACATCCTGCTTGCCCAGGTAAGAGAGCTTGACCCTGATATGGTCCACGAGAGCCAGGACATTCTTTCTGTTTACTACAAGGCTGAGCTTGATAAATGGGGCCTGATAGAGGATATAAGGTGGAAGGCCTTCTTTGACTTTTTGTATGCAAATGGGCTTATTGACAAGGATCTTGGCTCATCAGGCTATACTAATGAGTTTTTACCAGACTAATGAAATATTTAGAAATAAAATCAATAACCAAGACCTACAACGGGGTTGCGACAATAGAGGGTATCAATATAGAGATAGAGCAAGGAGAATTTGTTTCCCTGGTTGGCCCAAGCGGGGTGGGCAAAACAACCCTTTTTAATATTCTATCCGGCCTTGATATCCCGGATAAGGGCCAGGTCCTCCTTGACGGGGAGGATATTACAGGAAAAAGCGGCAAATTCTCCTATATGCAGCAAAAAGACCTCCTCCTGCCCTTTTACAGGATAATAGACAATGTAAGCATCCCCCTGAGGCTTAGGGGGATGAAGAAAAAAGCTGCCCGCCTAAAAGCAGCAGAGCTTATGGAGGAATTTGGCCTTTTGGGAGCTGAACAAAAATATCCCCATCAAATTTCAGGAGGCATGAAGCAAAGGGCAGCCCTCCTGCGGTCCTACCTCTACTCAGACAAGCTTATGCTCCTTGACGAGCCCTTTTCTGCCCTTGATTTTTTTACAAAAGCTGCCATGCACAGGTGGTACAAGGATGTAGCAAAAACCCATGGCACCACCACCCTTCTTATAACCCACGATATAGAGGAAGCCCTTATATTATCAGACAAGATATATGTAATGCAGGGTCCTCCGGGCCGAACAATCGCCCCCCTTGTAATTGACAGAAAGGGTATGGACTCAGAAAGCTTTCAAATGTCCATGAAATTTGTTGAATACAAAAATTTACTCAAGACAGCCTTAATTTAGAGCTGTCTTTTTTTTGCGAAAACCACAAAAAATCCTAATTAGTCTGCTATAATAATAGAATCCTTGGAATGAGGACTTTACAATCAAAGAATAGAACTGAAGGAAAATATGACTTACCAAAAAAAAGGACCCAAGCTTCGAAAATTTATTATTAAAAATACCCAAAGGCTTGTCCTCCTCGCATATATAGGAATAATATTAAAAATGACCCTCATAAGAGGGCCCTTAGCTGAGCTTATGGATGAGTGGACCTACAAAACTGTACTTAACAAGGTGCAAACTGCAAATTTTTATCCCCTCCATACCATAAAGCTCTACATAAATATCCTGCCATCACCTGTTGCCATACTCAACCTAGTAGGAAATATAGCCTGCTTTATCCCCCTTGGCTATCTGCCTCCCCTTGTTTTTCAAAAGCACAGGGGCTTCTTCAAGACCCTTCTTTTGGGCCTTTCCTTTATTCTTTTTATAGAGATAACCCAGCTTTTAACCGGCCTTGGCGAATTTGATATCGATGACATTATCCTTAACATGCTGGGAGCAATAATTGGTGCCCTAACCTATAAGGCTCTAAACCCTGCGAAAGGTAAAAAATCCCGCCATTAGAGCTGGCCCAAAAAATCTAACTTTTGGGCAAGCTTATGTGAAGGAGTCTTAAAAAATCCTTTTGCGATTCAAGTTCCCTTTCTGCTATAAAGTCAATAAATTGTCTGTCATCTGCATGTGCTTTTTCAAGGAGTGCAATATATTCACTTCTTAAAATTGGAGGAATTAGCGCTGGTAAATATCCATCTTGTATCAATGCTGTATTCATAAGTAACCTTGCTACTCTGCCATTTCCATCTTTAAAAGGATGGATGAATACAAACTTCTTATGAAGTAGTGCCGCAAATTCTACTGGATGATATTTCTTCCTTTCTGTATTTATCCATCTGCATAAATCCTCTATTTCACTTTGGATGCTTTCCACTTTAGTCACTGGATAGTTTGATCCAGATACAAAAACAGGAATATCACGATATTTCCCAGCCGATTCGTCTTCAATATTTTGATAAAATAGTTTGTGCAAATATAGAATATCCCTTTCCCTAATCTCTTTATTTTCAAGCAAAGTAAACATAAAATCATATGCTTTTGCATGATCTACAGCTTCAAACATATCTCTTAAAGGTCTTCCTCCAACGGCCAAACCATCTTCTATTAAAACTTTTGTTTCACTTTCAGTTAAAGAATTACCCTCCAATGCATTAGACGTCCATGTTAAGCCGACCCGATAAAAATCTTTTATCTGCTTTAACATTTCGCCCTCAAAGGGCCTTAATTCATTAATAGTATTTTGATATAAATCTATTTTTTCCTGGTGTTCCATGAGTTCAGCCCTTCCAAATGTTTTAATATATAATTACAATATAGTATTCATTGTCTTTTCTTATACCCATTGTATCACACAGTCTTTATCGAATAAACTTATACTTTTCTGATGAAATACCTTTATATCCCTGTATGGCGCTTTTTAGCCCCTTAGACAAAAAATATTACAAACAAATCCTAAAGCTAGTTGTTACTTTAAGCTGTATAGTCTATTATTTAAAATTTAAGTTAAAAATGGAGGATACAAAGAATGATCTTAAGTGCAAATATAAGTGAAATGCTGCTCTAATCTGGGCAATAGCAGATAAATTATCTGGAGTATATACACAAATAAATTTTGAGCCTTATTTTTTATGAATGCCGGGTCCTCCTGGCTTGGCGTCCTTGCCAGGGAAATCAACCTCCATAATTACAACTGCCAGAATCATCATAAGGGCTCCTGCATACCCCCTGGGCTTTAGGATTTCACCTGCCAGAAAATAGGCTACAACAGCCGCAAAAATTGGTTCAAGAGTATAAATAAGACCTACATGGCTGGCTGTTGTGTGCTGCTGGGCCAGGGCCTGAACAATAACAGCCATGGCAGTGCAGACAAGAGCCAAAAAAAGCACTATTGCCCAGTAGAAGGGGGTGGTTGGCAGGTGGGGAGCTTCAAAAACAAAGCCCATAAGGGTCATAAAAGCACCCACAATTCCCAGGACACAAAGGCCAAGATTAAAGGCGTCCACCTTAGGCCTTGCCACTGCACTTTCAACAATCAGAAGATTTGCGGAAACACAAATGGCGCACAGGATACTGAAAATATCCCCCGAGGCAGGCTTTAGGCCCTCGTTAAGAGTCAGGAGGCCCATTCCTACAAGGCATAGGAGGACAACGAGCTTAAACTTGCTGCTGACCCTTTGCCCCTTGAATACAAAACCAAAAAGAGGGGCAAAAAGCACAGACATAGATGCCAAAAAGGCGGTGTTAGAGAGGCTTGTATACATAACTCCAAAGGTGGAGAACATATAGGCCCCGGCCAAAGCAAGTCCAGCTACAAGAGAGTATTTAAAGGTCATTAGATTAA
>JBDHVO010000021.1:0-10615 GCA_039809675.1 Proteocatella sp. | reverse complement strand
GAGAAATCCCTTTCCTATATAAAAAAAGGTGGCTTTATTGCCTTTGAAATCGGCTACGACCAAGGGCAAAGTATGAAAGACCTTATGGAAGCAGGAGGATTTTTGGATATCAGGCTTGAAAAGGACCTGGCCGGCTATGACCGGGGGATAATAGGATTTAAGTAATTTTAATGAACGATTGGAGATACTATGTTTGATAAATTAGGAGTGCTTGAAGAAAAGTACGATGAGCTTAATATGAAGGTTGCAGATCCGGATATTATAGCTGACCAGAGTAATTGGCAAAAGCTTATGAAGGAGCTGTCTGATTTGGAGCCAATTGTGGAAAAATACAGGGAGTACAAGACCACAAAAAAAGATATTGATGGAGCCAAGGAAATCCTTGAAACCAATAATGATGAAGAGTTTAGAGAGCTTGCCAAGATGGAGCTTGCTGAAAAAGAAGACGATATGGACAAAATCCAAAATGACCTAAAGCTCCTTATGCTGCCAAAGGACCCTAACGATGACAAAAACGTAATTGTCGAAATAAGAGGCGGGGCTGGTGGTGATGAGGCCGCTCTTTTTGCAGGAGTTCTCTTTAGGATGTACTCCATGTATGCAGCCCACAGAAACTGGAAGGTGGAGATGATGTCTTCCAACGAAACAGGTATAGGAGGCTACAAGGAAGTAGTTTTTATGATAAACGGCAAGGGAGCCTATTCACGACTAAAGTTTGAGTCAGGGGTCCACAGGGTCCAGAGGGTTCCTGATACTGAATCAAGTGGCAGAATCCATACCTCAACTTCAACCGTTGCTGTACTTCCTGAGGTTGAGGATGTAGACGTTGAGCTGAATATGAATGATGTAAGGGTTGATGTTTACAGGTCTTCAGGAAACGGTGGCCAGTCGGTAAATACAACTGACTCAGCTGTCAGGCTGACCCATATGCCTACAGGAATTGTAATATCTATGCAGGATGAAAAATCCCAGCTTAAAAACAAGGAAAAGGCTTTTAAAATCCTTCGATCCAAGCTTTATGACATTGAGCTTGAAAAATCCCAAAAGGCCCTGGCGGCAGAGCGTAAAAGTCAGGTTGGAACAGGTGACAGGTCAGAGAGGATAAGAACCTACAACTATCCTCAGGGCAGGGTTAGTGACCACAGGATAAATATGACTCTTTACAAGCTGGACCAGTTTGTAAACGGAGACCTGGATGAAATGCTTGATGCCCTGATAACAACTGACCAGACTGAAAAAATGCAGGCGGAATAAGAATGAAGGGGGCAATAATCAATTATGTTCAGGAAAACAGGGCAGGGGAATATGCAGATGTCCTGGAATCGGCAGGGAACATAATTAAAAATGGCGGAACTGTTATATTCCCAACTGAAACAGTCTACGGTCTGGGGGCAAATGCTCTGGATCCAAGGGCTGCAAAAAGGATCTACAAGGCCAAGGGAAGGCCGTCAGATAATCCTCTTATAGTCCATATATGTGACTATGAAATGCTTGAAGCAATTGCAGATGGTATAAGCAAGGATGCCAGAAGACTTATGGAAAGGTTTTGGCCTGGTCCCCTGACCATGATATTTTACAAGAAAGCTATAATACCCGATGAAACAACAGGAGGCCTTGAGTCTGTTGCTGTCCGGATGCCGGCAAACAAAATTGCCCTTCGCCTGATAAAAGAAGCGGGAGTCCCGATTGCCGCCCCTTCTGCCAACATATCAGGCAAGCCGTCTATTACCTCGGGTAAATATGCCATAGAGGAAATGGCTGAAAGAGTGGACATGATCCTTATGGACGAAGACTCTGAAATTGGCATAGAATCTACTGTAGTTGATATGACTATGGCTGTTCCTGTGGTCCTAAGACCTGGAATAATCAGCCAAAGAGAAATATTAAAAGCCCTGGCTGATTCACAGGAGGAATATGAGAGGCTTATAGACCAGCACGAGGATATAAGATACGCTTATTATTCCGCCTTATCTGAGCCAAAGTCGCCAGGCATGAAATACACCCATTACAGCCCTAATGCAAGGCTTATTCTTCTTTCTTCTCAAGAAATTTCAGACTGCCTGAGGCTGGCTGGTCAAGGGGGGAATCCTCCCTGTCTTATAGATAGCAAGGACATGACCAAAATCCGTGTGCTTACGACAGACCAAAATATGTATAAGTATGGAGAGCTTGCAGTATCCCTGGGCTCAGATGACAGGGAGATTGGCAGAAACTTGTTTCGGGTCCTCAGAGATCTTGATGAAGAAGGGGTTGAACTGATTTTCTGCGAGGATTTTGAAGAGGAATATAAATCTGATTTTTTAAGTGCGGTCATGAATAGGATAAAAAAGGCCGCCAGCAATATAAATTATTAGGAGGAAGTATGGTAGTTGGTCTAAGTGCCGATCACGGCGGAATAAACCTTAAGGAAAGAATAAGGATGCACCTTGAAGCAAGGGGTATACAAGTAATTGACTATGGCACAAATTCTACGGACTCAGTGGATTATCCAGACTACGGCAGGCTGCTGGCTGACAAGGTGGTTGCCATGGAGGTAGACCTTGGAATAGCAGTATGCGGCACAGGGATTGGAATAGGTCTTGCAGCCAACAAGGTAAAGGGTATCAGGTGCGCCAATTTGTCAGATACCTTTTCTGCAAAAATGGCCAGAAGGCATAACGACTGCAATATGATTTCCCTGGGCGAAAGAACCCTCGGGGTCGGCCTTGCCCTAGAGCTTGTGGATGCCTTTCTTGACGCAAAATTTGAAGGCGGCAGACATGAAATCAGAGTAAATAAAATAATGGAAATAGAAAACCAATAAGAGTAAAAATTAAGGAGGATTTATGTCAAAGCTGGTAATTTATAATCATCCGCTGATTCAGCATAAGCTGACAATGATGAGGGACAAAAACACAGGCTCAATGACCTTCAGGGGGCTTGTAAAAGAAATTGGAATGCTTATGGTATACGAAATGACAAGGGAGATGCCTCTTGAAGTTGTTGAAATCGAAACTCCTATTCAAAAAATGAATGCCAAGGTTCTTACAGGCAAAAAGATGGCTATTGTACCTATTTTAAGAGCCGGCCTTGGAATGGTTGAAGGCGTGCTGGAGCTTATACCTGCAGCAAGGATAGGCCATATAGGACTTTACAGAGATCCTGAGACCCACAAGCCTGTAGAGTATTTTTGTAAGCTGCCTCAGGATATAAAGGACAGGGAGGTTTATGTCCTGGATCCTATGCTGGCAACCGGAGGCTCTGCATCGGCAGCTATAGACCTTCTGAAGGAAAAAGGGGCAAAAACCATAAAGCTTATGTGTATAGTTGGATGCCCTGAGGGAGTGGAGTTTGTCCAAAAACACCATCCCGATGTTGATATTTATCTGGCAGCCCTGGATGAAAGGCTTGATGAAAACTGCTATATTGTGCCCGGTCTTGGAGATGCTGGAGATAGGATTTTTGGAACCAAGTAGTAACCTTTATACAAAAAAGCGAAAGGAGGCTGCTTGCAAAGGAAAGAATTATTATATTATTACGTCTGGCTAATTGTATTTTTTTCCTTTTTTGTTGTAATGGGCCTGTTTTTTCAGCCACTGGATGAATTAATAGAGGGCTTCATTAACATAACCCTGGATTCGTCGATTCTGGTATCTGATTACTTTGCCATTGGCGGTATAGGGGCAACTCTTGTAAATGCAGGACTTCTGCCCCTTATAAGCCTTGGCGCCCTGTACAAAATGGATATGAAACCAAATGGTTCAATAATTATGGCCCTGCTGTTGATTTTTGGCTTTGGTTTTTTTGGTAAAAACATTCTTAATGTATGGCCTCTGGCCTTGGGAGTATATCTCTACTCAAAAAAACAGGGAGTCCCCTACAGAAACTACATAACCATGGGGCTTCTTAGCACCTGCTTATCTCCGGCGGTAAATCAGATATTTATTTTGGTGCCAAATGGAGAATTCCACATAAATCTAATACTGTCAGTTTTAGGAGGAATATTTCTTGGTTTTATCCTTCCTCCAGTAATATCCCACTGTACAAGGATCCATGAGGGCTTTATCCTATCAAACACCGGCTTTGCAGCGGGCTTTATAGCAATAATATTTGTAGCCATATTCAAGACCTTCGGCTTTGAAATGGCTGCAAAAAATGTGTGGTCCAGCCAGTATACCATGGAGCTATTATTTATTTTAATTAGTATATTTACAATAACTGTTTTTTTTGGTCTTGTCCTCAATGACGAAAAAAACGGAGATTTTTTTGAACTATCCAAGGAAAGCGGTCGGGCAGTGACTGATTATTTCCTCCTTTACGGGAGCTCTGCCTCCCTTATAAATATTGGTGTTATAGGGATGATATATACTGTCCTGACCTATGTCTTGACAGGCACCCTCAACGGGCCTTTTATGGCTGGGATACTGGCGACAGCTGGATTTGCAGCCTTTGGAGTAAATGTAAGAAATGCCCTGCCAGTGACCTTGGGAGGTATTCTAGCAGCCCACCTGAATACAGGTCAGGACCCGAATTACATGATGATGATAATGCTCTTTGGGACCTCCCTTGCCCCCTTTGGGGGCTACTTTGGCCCTATTTGGGGGATTGTTGCTGGTTTTTTGCACCTGGTGCTGGCCCTTAATGTCGGCGTGATCAATGCCGGTATAAATTTATACAATAGCGGTTTTGTTGCCGGTCTTGTGGTTATGGTGCTCCTGCCTATAGCCTCAGCACTTAGAGATTATGACTAAGGAGGCTTTATGCCAAAATCTGTGGACCACAGACTTATAAAGATAATTGATGAAATACTTGTTTTTTTGTACTCCCTTAATCCCTCTAAGGTGGATATGGAGCTAAATAGAAATGAGGCTTGGTCTGAGCTTTGCTTTGATGCCCAAATTGGCAAAAAAATGGAAGCAAAACGCCTTGAAAAGATAGATAGACTCCTTAGCTGCCCCAGGAGACGGGAGCTGGAGGAAAACTACTGGGAGCTTACAGGAAATGATACTACTCCAAGCTCAGAGCTGGCTCTTGTAGGGATGATGACCGATGACTATGAATTAAAGTACAATGAAGAAGAAATGACAGTTCAAATAAAGCTTATTCGAAACAAATAGGCCTGGCTTATAAAAAATGAGGTAAATATGATTTGGGGCATTGGAACAGATATTGTTGAAATCGAAAGAATAAAAAAAGCCTGCAAAAATAATCCAAGGTTTCTCACTAGGGTTTTTACAGAAAAAGAGCTGGAATATGGTGTTTCAGGGGCCAGGGTAAATTATTCTACCCTTGCTTCCATGTGGGCATCCAAGGAGGCCTACGCCAAGGCAACCGGGAGAGGCTTCAGAGGCTTTGGCTTTAAGGATGTAGAGGTTGACCACAATGAGCTGGGAGCACCCTACCTTAGGCTATACAGGGGCGCTCTTCAATACTCACAAGGAAAAAATATCCACCTGAGCATTTCCCACTCGGACACAAGTGCAGTATCGTTTTGTATAATTGAATCATAAGGAGATGGAATAATATGAGAACTTATATGCCAACCTGGGCGGAAATAGACCTTGATAATATCCTTCACAATTTTATGGCTCTTAAGGCTCTGACAAAGGAGGGCACCAAGGCCTGTGCAATAATCAAAGCCAACGGCTATGGCCATGGCAGCCTTGAAATAGCCAGGCACCTTGAAAATAACGGCTGTGATTACTTTGGCGTTGCCACAGCAAACGAGGCTCTGGAGCTGAGGAACAATGGGATAAAGGCTCCTCTTATGTGCCTTGCCTATGTAGAAGACTCCCTATACGAGGAGTTTATTGAAAAGGATATAGACATTCCTCTCTTTAGCTATGAAACGGCAAAAAAAGTATCTGAGGCGGCAACAAAGCTCAAGAGGCATGCCAGAATCCATATAAAGCTTGATACGGGGATGTCAAGGGTGGGCTTCGCTCCAGAGGACAGGACAATAGATGAAATTGAAAAGATTTCCAAGCTGCCAAGCCTCGTGCTCCAAGGACTCTATACCCACTTTGCCCTTGCTGATACAAATGACAGAGCAGAAACTGACCTGCAATTCGAAAGATATTCCTACATATGGGAGAGTCTTGAGGAGAGAGGTATATACTTCAAGATAAACCATGTGTGCAACTCAGCTGCAACAATGCAGTATCCTGAATATCACCTTGATATGGTAAGGCTGGGGATTGCCCTTTATGGCCACTATCCATCAGATGAAGTGGATAAGGCCAGGGTAGAGCTAAGGCCGGCAATGACCTTGAAAACAAGGGTCAGCCATGTAAAGATCCTTGAAGAGGGCAGAGGGGTGAGCTATGGACACAAATACCATGTCGAAGGCGGAGCCCAATATATTGCCACCATGCCTATAGGCTATGCTGACGGCTTTACCAGGATGCTATCAGGCCAGGCAGATGTATTTATAAATGGAAAAGCCTATAATATTGTTGGCAGGATTTGCATGGACCAGTCCATGGCAAGGGTAGATGAAACAGTGGAGCTGGGGGATGAGGTTATTGTTTTCTCAGGCAAAAACGAAATGGCCCTGGAAAGACTTGCTGCCAGGCTCCAGACTATCAATTATGAGCTTCTTTGTATGGTTCAAAGGAGGATTCCAAGAGTCTATATTGTGAATGGCCACAAAATAAAAACAGTAAACTACCTGCTTGATTAGCAAAAAAGGAAAAAATGAACGATAAAACAGTTATAAAAAGAGGCGATATATTCTACGCTGACCTGAGTCCTGTTATTGGCTCTGAACAGGGGGGAGTAAGGCCTGTCCTTGTTATCCAAAACGACGTGGGAAACAAGTACTCGCCTACAATAATTATAGCTGCTATCACTTCACAAATGAAAAAAGCCAAGCTGCCTACCCACATTGAAATAGATGCAGGCAGCTTTGGCCTTATAAAGGATTCTGTCCTTCTTTTGGAGCAGATAAGAACCATTGACAGAAAAAGGATAAGGGACAAAATAGGAAAATGTGATAGGGGCTTTATGACGAAGGTCGACAGGGCAATTGGGATAAGCGTGGGAATATCAGATGACAACAATTAGGGGCTTTAGGAGCCTTACCTGCAAGTACATATTGATTTAGAAGATTACATAGGATCACATAGAATTACATAGTAAATTTTCAGGACGTTTGAAAGGTACAAATAATGAAATATGATAAAATACTGGCTTTTTTTATGATAGTCGGTTTAATAGCAGCGGGCATTCTTGTCTTTGGAAGGCTTCAGGTTGAATCCTACTACAAGAATTATGAAGTGGATTTTTACTACTCTGATCTTGAAAAGCTGGCCCAGCAGGAAGATAAAACCATAGATGAATATCTGGACCTTATGAAGGATACAGGAATCATGAATATGTTTATCAGGGAAGAAACCATCCAAAGCATGAAGCAAAGCCCTAAGTACGATGTAGAAACCAGAATGTCAGGCTATGATATGATTATAGAGTCTCCTGATCAGGACCTGATCCAGTGGATTTATAAGGGCTACAGGGATGTCAAAAAATCCGACAGGGCGGTTGTCCTGGAGAATGAGACTACAATCAGGGTTATAGGTGAATCCTATGAGCAGATAACAGCCCCTGTGCTTACAATAGGCAACTACGGCCAAAGAAACATCACTACCCAGGTCTGGGAAGGGTCAATGCTGGAAACTGTAGGCCTGGGCTATGATCAGGCTGCCATAGATAAGGCCCTGGCCCATGGTTATGGAGTAATTCTAGCCCCTACCTACAATGGGGATTTTCAGGATGCGGACAGATCTATAGACAAGTATTTTGAAACTCTTGACAAAAACAACCTGACACCAAGCCACATATTCTTCACAGGCAACACCCTTATTGGCTATGATGCCCTTGCAGAGCGTGACGATGAGGGCAGACTGCCTTCAATGGTAAAGCTTGCCAGAGAGCTGGAGGACAGGAGTATAGCCCTGGGCTTTATTGAGGCCTCCTCCCAGGGAGGCTACCTGGACACCAAGGGGATGACAGAGCTGGCTGCCCTTATGCAGTATGAAGCTACAGGAAATTACCTGACATGGGATTTTATCCAGAACAAATATGATTATGGTATACCTGGCCACCATAAGGGAGAAGAAATAACCAATATTTTCTTCAGAGGAATAACCACAAGAAATATAAGGACAATTGGCCTTAAGCCTTTTGTTAAGGATGAAAGATACGTAGCTGATCCTGAGGCCTATAAGACCGTTTTGGATAACCTGGCTAAGAGGCTGAGTGTTCACGGTATAAAGCCGGGCAAGCTTAGAACCATGGAATTTTTAAATCCGTCTCCTTGGCTTAAGGCTATCACAGGGGCAGGTATTATAGCTGCAGGCCTTATAATACTGGATAATCTTATCAGAATAGGCAGAAGGCCCCTTTACATTCTGCTGGCTCTAGGGTCTCTTTTGCTTTTGCTTGTTTACGCAGGCCCTCTCTCTATGCTTGAAGGCATAGGAGGAAAAGCCATAGCTCTTTTGGGAGCAATAATCATGCCCCTTATTGGTCTTTTTATTCTGACCTTCAACCTGCGGGAGATATATAAAGGCCGCACCCGGCCAGCACCTGCAAAGGCCTTTGCCTCCTCTGTCAAGCTTTTGCTTGTGCTTACCCTGATTTGCATGGGCAGTGTAATGTTTGAGATTGCAATGCTGGCCCATAGCAAATACCTTCTTGGCCTGGATGCTTTTTCAGGGGTAAAAATATCCCAGATGGTGCCTATGCTGATGGCTCCAATTATCTATGTGGCCTACAACGGCTACAAAAGAGACTACAGGACAAATGCAGTAGGAGTAACCAACGGGGATGCTGCAAGGTTTTTTACAGACACTATAAAAATATGGCAGGTAGTGCTTCTTGGAGGAGCGGCGGCAGTCCTGCTTGTCTTTATGATGAGGTCAGGAAATACATCAGGAGAGCCATCAGTAGCGGAGGCTCTAATGAGGAATATCTTAGAATATATTTTCCCGGCAAGGCCCAGGACCAAGGCAATATTTCTTGGAATTCCAGCCCTGATATTTATTATCTATAATGCATACAGAGGAAGGCTCCAGAGACTATCCTGGATATTTATATTTGCGGGCTCCATTGCCCTTGTTAATACAGTGAACACATTCTCGCATATGAAGGCACCAATTTATCTTTCGCTTTACAGGACCGCAGCTGAGCTTCTTCTGGGAGTTCTTACAGGGCTTGCATGCGTACTTTTGCAGGAGATGTGCCTAAAAATATATAATAAAAGAAAGAAAGTGCTTATAAATGAGTAAGAAAATAGTCTTATCAGGCTACTTTGGTTTTGATAACCTTGGTGACGAGGCCATTCTTTATTCTATGCTTGAAGGAATAAAAAAAATTGGAGGTACTGAGATTACTGTTCTATCAGCCAATCCTGAAAAAACAAATGCAAAATTCGGTGTAAAGGCTGTGAACAGGATGAGTCTTAGGGAGGTAATAAGCGCCATAGGCTCCTGTGATCTTTTTATAAGCGGAGGAGGCTCCCTTCTCCAGGATGTTACATCCAAAAGATCCCTTATTTATTATTTGACACTTTTGAATCTGGCCAAGCTTTTTGGCAAAAAGGTAATGATCTACTCCCAGGGCATTGGGCCGGTAAATGACCCCAAAAACAGGAAAAAGCTGGCCAAAACCTTTAAAAAGCTCGACCTGATCAATGTAAGGGATAGAGAGTCCTACCAGGAGCTTGTCAGCATGGGGATAAAAAAACCAATAAAAATAACAGCGGATACGGTATTTCTTCTGGACAAACCGGATGGCAGGCTGGGGGAGGAAATTTTAAGCTCACTTACGGGAGAAGATAAGGAGGCTGACCTTACTATTGGCCTATCCTTAAGACCCTGGAAGGACATGGATGACAAAATAATAGATGAAATCAAAGCTACAATAGAAGGGCTGCAAAATATGGAGGAATCCAAGGTAAGGATAGTCCTCCTGCCCTTTCATCATCCTGGAGATCTGGACTTATCAAAAAAGCTCTACAAGAGTCTTGAAAACAAGCAAAACGTGTTTCTTTTGGAAGACCAGCTTGATGAAAGAGAGATGCTGTCCCTTATGACCTGCATAGATATAGTTATTTCCATGAGGCTCCACGGCCTTATCTTCGGCCTTGTAGGAGGGGCCTATCCTCTTGCCATATCCTATGACCCAAAAATCCAGAGCCTTATGAAGGAGCTGGGCCTGGATGAGGCAATGGAGGTAGAGAGCCTTGATTCTGAAAGGCTTGTTTCCCAGACCAGGGAAATAATCGAGGATTTGGACAATCTTAAGGCAAAAAGCCGAGAGATGGCTGACCTGATGCAAAAAAGAGCCTATGAAAATATTAAACTTGTAAGGGGGCTACTATAATGAGAATACTTGGGGCCAGGGTAGACCATGTTACCATGGACGAGGCAGTTAAGAAGGCAACTGATGGGATGAAAAACCATAAGCCTTTTATGGTTATTACGCCCAACAGTGAAATAATAGTCCAGGCCAATAAAAATCCTGAATTTATGGGCCTGATTGAAAATGCAGGCATGGTGGTGCCTGATGGAATAGGGCTTGTTATAGCCTCTAAAATAGTAGGTCAGCCCCTGACAGAAAGGGTTACCGGAATTGA